>NZ_JBXPBP010000022.1:0-55072 GCF_056924295.1 Enterococcus sp. LJL128
CTTGTTAAAAATGTTTGTTGTTTTGAATTAATCAAAACGCCCTACACATTTGGTTTGTCTTACTTTGTTCAGTTTTCAAAGGTCTACATCATTGCCTCGCAGCAACTTTTATATCTTATCAAATCTCCGATAAGATGTCAACTCTTTTTTTGAAAAAGTTTTAAGTTGGTGGAACTCAGCAATTCGTTGTTGTGTTTCATAACAACTGTTTCAGTTTATCAGCTTATTTGTTATTTGTCAATAACTTTTTTGCTGATTCAACAAGTTTTTTCTTCTCTCTGGATGTTATTCTATCCAGCTGTCTGAAAGTCATTGTCTCGTCTTGCGACATGTAATAATATATCAAGTTTCAACGCTTAGGTCAATCAAAATATTGCATTTTTTTCAACTTTTTTTCATTACCGATTGTTCGTCATATTTCTTTCTTTATCGTTCGCATTTTCATCTCATTTTTCAGTTTTGTTTCTATCTATAATCGACATTCTAAGGAAAATGCTTTTCACCTACTAAAGTATTTAACAGCTCTTTTTAATTTAAGATAACCAATCTATATATTTTACTATTTTGGCTTGTCCCAGTTTCGGTATAAAAATAAGGAACTGTGACAAAGTCTACTTTGACCGTCACAATTCCTAAGTTCTATTGCAGCTAATCACTTCTGAAATTAGCAGATTTTGATTTTTTAACGCATCGTCGGGAATAGAAGTACATCTCTAATTGACTGAGCATCTGTCAACAGCATTACCAAGCGGTCAATGCCGATTCCCAGTCCACCGGTTGGCGGCAGACCATACTCCAAAGCCTCAATGAAGTCTTCATCCACACCATGAGCTTCGTCGTTCCCTTGTTCCCGCTCTTTTTCCTGATCTTCAAAGCGTTCTCTTTGATCAATCGGATCATTTAGTTCTGTAAACGCATTGGCAAATTCTTTACCAACAATAAACAGCTCGAAACGGTCAGTAAAGCGAGCATCCTCAGGATTTTTCTTTGCAAGAGGTGATACTTCTACTGGATGACCGTAAATAAATGTAGGCTGCAGCAGTGTTTCTTCTACAAATGTTTCAAAGAACTCATTTAAGATATGACCAACAGTCATATTATCGTTAATTTCTACTTTGTGTTCTTTAGCAAATGCACGAGCCTCTTCCACAGTCATTTCCTGCCAGAAATCTACACCTGTTTGCGCCTTGATAGCATCTACCATGTGAACACGACGGAACTCGGAGCCTAAGTCTACTTCTTTTCCATCATAGGTAATTGTTGTAGTCTTCAAAACCTTTTCTGCGGCATTCCGAATAATACCTTCAGTTAAATTCATGATGTCTTTAAAATCAGCATAAGCAGTATAAGCTTCCAGCATTGTAAATTCAGGATTATGAGTTGTATCGATTCCTTCATTACGGAATACACGTCCAATTTCATAGACCTTTTCCATTCCCCCAACAATCAGCCGTTTTAAGTGAAGCTCCAAAGCAATACGTAAGTATAAATCTATATCTAGAGCATTATGATGCGTAATAAACGGACGGGCAGCTGCTCCGCCTGCTTCATTATGCAGGACAGGTGTTTCAACTTCTACAAATCCCTGACCGTCTAAATAACGGCGGATTTCACTGATAATTTGACTGCGCTGCATAAAGCGGTCAAAGCTCTCTTTATTGCTAATCAGATCCAAATAGCGTTGGCGGTATCTTTGTTCGATATTCGTTAAACCATGGTATTTATCTGGAAGCGGACGTAAAGATTTAGTCAACAGGACAATTGTCTTCGCCTTAACAGTTACCTCGCCAGTATCTGTTTTCATAATTTGACCTGTCACGCCGAAGAAATCCCCTAAATCAGCATGTTTGAATAGTTCGTAGGCCTCATCACCTACTTGATCTTTTCTTACATAGATTTGAATCTGACCTTCACGATCCTGCAGATGGGCAAACCCTGCCTTACCCTTTCCACGCTTTGTCATCATACGGCCAGCAACGCTTGCTGACAGTTCTTTTTCGTTTAGTTCTTCTTTCGTTTGGGCATCAAATGCTTCATGAAGTTCAGCAGAATTATGGGTACGGTCAAAACGTTTACCGAATGGATCGATTCCTTCTTCACGTAGTTTTTCCATTTTTTCGCGCCGCACAAGCATTTGATCATTCAAATCTGCGACTTGAGATTGTTGTTCTTCAGCCACTTTGTTTCCTCCATTCTTAAATAAACATATACTTATAATGCCACAGCAATTCCAAAAAAAGCAAGCCGAATTTTATATTCGGCTTGAATTAATCGGTTAGACAACTTCTTCAGTTTTTTCTTTATCGATTTTTCCAATAAATGCATCCATCAGATCTACGATTTCTTTTTGTGTATCCGCCTGATTAATGGCTACTTTCACTTTAGCTGCTCTCGGAATCCCTTTTAGGTAATAGGAGGCATGCTGCCTAAATTCTCTGGCCGCTACAAACTCGCCTTTCAAATCAACTAGTCTTTGCAAATGAACCTTGGCGGTTTCTACTTTATCAAACGGCGTTGGTTCTGGAATCAGCTCACCAGTTTCCAAATAATGCTGCGTCCGATGAATCATCCACGGATTGCCTAAAGCAGCTCTGCCTATCATTACCCCATCTGCACCAACGTATTCCAGCATTTTTTTTGCATCTTCCGGCGTACGGACATCCCCATTCCCCATAAAAGGAATCGTCAACTGACTTTTAACTTCCTTAAGAACATCCCAATCTGCTTTTCCTTCGTACATCTGAACACGGGTTCTGCCGTGCATCGCAATAGCCGAAGCACCGCCTTTTTCAGCTGCCAATGCATTATCTACAGCAAAAAGATGCTGCTCATCCCAGCCGGTTCTCATCTTAACAGTTACCGGTAAATCAACAGCTGAAGAAACGGCATGAACCATTTCATAAACCTTATCCGGATCCAGCAGCCAGCGGGCACCTGCTTCGGCTTTAATCACTTTATTCACGGGACAGCCCATATTAATATCAATAATGTCAGCTTCCGTATTCTCTTGGACAAACTGAGCCGCTTCCACCAACGTCTCTTTATCTCCGCCGAATATTTGTAGGCTTAACGGATGCTCTCTTTCATCTATATACAGCATTTCCAATGTTTTTTTATTTCTAAAATGAATTCCTTTATCACTAATCATCTCACAAACGACTAGTCCTGCACCAAATTCCTTCACAGTAACCCTAAAGGCAGCATTACTGATACCAGCCATTGGTGCAACGACCACTCGGTTAGGAATTTCTACATTTCCGATTTTCCACATCGCTATTCCCCCTGATTGTTCTGTGTATTCCTAATTGCTTCTTCTTTAAGCTCAATTAAATCCTCTTCACTATAATGGTACTTATTTCCACAAAATTGACAAACTGCTTCTGCTCCATGATCTTCTTCAATCATTGCATTAATTTCTTCAAGCCCTACTGCAATAATTGCTGTTCCAAACTTCTCTTTTGAACAATCACATTTGAATTGGACCGGCATTTTTTCGAGAATATCAACCTCGCCTTCTCCTAGTAAGCGTTCAAGAATCTGCTCTGGTGCTTCTCCTTCTTCAAGAAGACGGGAAATCATCGGAACCTCCGTTAAACGCTGTTCAATGAGGTCAATAGTTTTCTCATCAGCTCCAGGCATTACCTGAATCATAAAACCGCCGGCTGCTTTCACCTGTTCATCGGTATCTACTAGTACACTTAATCCGATAGCTGAGGGTATTTGCTCTGACACAGCCATAAAGTATGTAAAATCCTCACCAATTTCTCCAGATACAATCGGTGTTTGTCCAGAAAAAGTCTCCTTCAAGCCTAAATCCTTAATGACAGTAAAAATCCCTTCAGTTCCGACAGCTCCACGCACATCAATTTTGCCATTGTTATTTAGAGGCAGACTAATATGAGGATTCTTGATATACCCCTTAACATCGCCGCTGCCATTACTATCTACAATAATAGATCCTGCTGGTCCATTCCCCTGAACCTTAACAGTCAATTTATCTTCACCTTTGAGTGTTGCACCTAATAAAAGCGCACCAACCATTGTTCTACCAAGCGCCGCCGTTGAAGCACTCCATGAATCATGTCTTTTCTGTGCCTCTGCAATTGTGTTTGTTGCACAAAGTGCATAGGCTCTAATTGAACCTTTATAGCACAGGGCTTTAACTAAATAATCTTCCATTGTTTTACTTCCTCATCTCTTGTGCGTTTTCATTCATTAACAGATAATACTAGGATTTATTCTTTTTTTCAACTAAAGAATTCTGACATTGTAATTATTGAATGCTGGTTTGGAGCACAAACGAAGGCTTAAACGCTTTTTTCACGAGTACTCGATTGCGCAGCAAGGTCAAAATAGTTTTTTCTATTAGAAAAACTAAATGTCCTCTTTTAGCTCTTCTGTAATAAGCGGGAACCAGACATGTGAAGCTTTTTATCACAAGGCTGCTAGCTTACCGTTGAAGTACGGCATTAAGAATTTACTTCCTTTGCTATTGTTGCATTGATATTTTCTAATCTCTTTGCCAACAAAAAGACAGCTGCAGAGGAGCACCTCCGCAGCCGTCTTCCTTCAATCTATTACAATCTCATTTAATCATTTACTGATTATCATCCGTATCATCAGAAGATTGATTTTCATCTTTTTTATCAAGCTGAACTTTCTTTTCTGCTTCATCGGCTGCAGTTTTCACTTCTTTCGATTCAGCATCCAGTTCTTGTTTATCTTCATTCACTGCCAGCTTCTCTTCTGCTTGTTTTTGTGCATCTTTTTCTTCCAATGCACGTTTTGCTTCTTCAAAAGTTTGAGCTTTTTCGCTTGGAAACTCAGAAGGTGTTCCAGCAGGCATTTCCCCTGTTTCAAACAATGATTTAATTGCCTTAGCATCCAGAGTTTCATACTCAAGCAGCATTTCAGCAATTAGTTTATGTTTGTCACGATGCGTCTCGATGATTTCGCGCGCTTTTTCGTGGGCTTCAAACAAGATCTTGCGTACTTCCTGATCAATTTCAAAGGCAACTTGTTCAGAGTAAGCTTTTGTCTGACCATAATCACGACCAACAAAGACCTGATGGTTTCCTTCGTATTGAACTGGACCAAGCTTGTCGCTCATTCCATATTCAGTAACCATGCTGCGGGCTAAGCCTGTTGCTTGCTCAAAGTCATTAGATGCGCCTGTTGACTGAACATTAAAGACGATTTCTTCTGCTGTACGTCCGCCAAGCAAACCAACTAACTGCTCAAACATATCTTCTTTTGTCATTAGGAATTGATCTTCTTTTGGAAGAGCAATCATGTATCCGCCCGCACGACCGCGAGGGATAATCGTTACCTTATGCACAACACGGGCACGGCTTAGAACTAAACCAACGATTGTATGTCCAGCTTCGTGGTAAGCCACCATTTCCCGTTCTCTCTTGCTGATAACACGGTCCTTTTTAGCAGGTCCGGCGATTACACGATCTTCTGCTTCATCGATATCGGAAGCATCAATCTTCTTCTTGTTTCTACGTGCAGCAACTAGGGCTGCTTCATTCAATACGTTTTCTAAATCTGCACCGGCAAAGCCTGGTGTTTGTTGTGCAACGACTTTCAAATCTACATCATCTGCCAAAGGCTTATTACGAGCATGTACCCGTAAAATAGCTTCACGTCCTTTAACATCCGGACGGCCAACTAAAATCTGGCGGTCAAAACGACCTGGACGAAGCAGTGCCGAATCCAGTACATCTGAACGGTTCGTTGCTGCAATGACGATAACTCCTTCATTGCCGTCAAAACCATCCATTTCTACTAGCAACTGGTTCAGCGTTTGTTCACGTTCATCGTGTCCGCCGCCCATACCAGCTCCACGCTGACGACCAACAGCATCAATTTCATCAATGAAGATAATTGCAGGTGCATTTTTCTTCGCAGTTTCAAATAAATCACGTACACGGCTGGCACCGACCCCTACAAACATCTCTACAAATTCAGAACCAGAGATAGAGTAGAACGGTACACCTGCTTCACCAGCTACGGCCTTAGCAAGCAAGGTTTTACCAGTTCCGGGAGGTCCTTCCAGCAGAACGCCTGCCGGAATACGAGCACCTAGTTCAACAAATCGGCGCGGATCTTTAAGAAATTCGACAACTTCTACAAGCTCTTGTTTTTCTTCTTCTGCACCAGCTACATCAGTAAAGCGTACACGGCTGGCTGTTTTATCCGCTTCTTTGGCTTTTGACTTACCGAAGTTCATTACTCGGCCGCCGCCACCTCCGCCGCCGCCTTGTTGTCCCATCATCATATAGAACATAAAGAACAATAGAATGATTGGCAGGAAGCTAAAGATTAGAGAAATCCATGTTCCGCTTGTTGACTGTTCCTTAACAGTCAGTTTTACTTCTTTTTGCTGCGCAGCATTTTGAATCTCCGTTAAAGTTGTATCTGTCGGCAATACGATGGTTGAGAATCTCTTGGTTGTCACACCAGAAGAGCCCCACAACGATAAACCGCCTTCGTTTTCAACTTTCTGTTCTTTTTTGTATTCTCCGACTACTTTAAACACACCATTTGTCGGCTGAATTGTCATTGTTTTAATGTCTCCGTCGTTTAACTGCTGATTAAAAGTGGAGTATTCGATATCAGGGGATTGAGAGCCGTTGTTTCCAAAAATAAAGCTTCCAACCATGATCATCGCTAAAATGACTAATACATAATATAGGCCGTTTTTCATGCCGCCACCTTTTTTATTCATGCCTGTCCTCCTAGCATCATTTGTTAACAATTATTAACATGTCTTAGTTTTATCAATTCTGACCTTTATATTGTAACATACCCGTTTCAAAGAGAGATATTAATTTGATTCATAAATTTCCGGTTTAAGAACACCAACGTATGGCAGGTTCCGATATGCCTCAGCATAATCAAGTCCGTAACCGACAACAAACTCATTAGGAATGTTAAAACCGACATAATCTGCGTCGATATCAACAACGCGTCCTTCAGGTTTATCCAAGAACGTAACAATTTTTACAGAAGCCGCTTTTCTATATTTGAATAAATCAACTAGATACGCTAACGTACGTCCGCTGTCAATGATATCTTCCACGATTAAAATGTGGCGACCTTCAACGTTTGTATCCAAATCCTTAACAATTTTCACTTCGCCGGATGAAACAGTTGCATTTCCATAGCTGGAAACATCCATGAAATCCATTTCTAGATTAATATCCATTTCACGAACGACATCAGCAAGGAATGGTACTGCGCCTTTCAGAATACCTACAACTAAGGGTGTTTTTTCTTTGTAGTCCTCTGTCAGCTTTTTCCCAAGCTCAGCTGTTTTTTCAGTGATTTGTTCTTTTGTAATCAAAATATTCTTAATATCCTTCTCTAGCATGATGCTCTCCTCTCAATTTACTCCTTTGTTATGTAAAGGAGCCTGTAGTGTATTTTATCAGTTTCTTGTGGAATACTCAAATAGGAATTTGCAAAACCAGGCACCCAAATCAGCTCCTGATGATTGTTAAAAATCAGCCATGCTTTTTCTCTGAGACTATCGGGAACCTTACGATCGATAAACAAACGGTTTACACGTTTTGTCAGCTTCTCGGTCAATGCAATCCGGTCGCCATTTTTTCTACGGCGGATGGTCAGCGGGCCCGTTAGCTGACTTGAGACAGCCAGCTCCTTCGTCTGCCATTCTTTGACCTTTTTCGGAAACTCCAACAGCTCATCCGGTGTCTCAAATCCCAGCCATTCAGTTTCAGAAAGGAAGATGCCTTGTCCTTTTTCAAGAAAATAAACCTCTTCTGCAGCTTTCACCTGTGTTCTTTTCCGTAGATAGCCTTGACTATACTCTTTAATAAACAGCCAGTCATTTTCAAACGACAGTTGTTTTTGCGGCGCCTGCCCTGAAACTAAATCAACTAACCTCTCCAGCTGCTCATGCTTTATCTCAACTTTTTCTGGAATTAACGTTTGCTGCAGCAGATTTTGAAAAAAGAAATACTTAAAAACGCGGCTTTTGTTTTCGAGCATCTTCAGGTCGAACCGCCAGCCATCTTGAATTTCTTGGACACCCTGAGCGTAAACTACTTTTACAACTTCCTCAATCAGTTCAGCTGCATACTGCACCTGACAGCTGAAATCAGCCGTATGCTTAAGAAATCCGGCATTTTCTTCTTTTAACTTGGGTATTACCTGATGGCGAATCCTATTTCTAAAATACCAGTCAGAAAAATTTGTACTATCTTCAAAATACACAATTCTCTGTTCTTTTGCGATCAGTTTCAGCTCATCTTTAGAAAAAATCAATAAAGGTCGAACTAAACGCCCTTTACCAAAAGACCGGCTGGATTTAATACCAGACATATTCAGTAAGCTGCTTCCCCGTGTTAATTTCATAATAATCGTCTCGGCCAAATCATCTCCATGATGAGCCGTCATTAGCGTGGAGTACTTGTCACTTTCCATAACCTCTTCAAAAAAATTATATCTGAATGCTCTCGCCTCAGCTTCCATTCCTTGAACATGCGTTTTGATACCCCACCTTTTACTATAGAAAGGAATCTTTTTTTCTTCACAAAACCGGTTCAGCCATTCTTCTTCGTCAAAGGATTCTGGTCGAAGCTGATGATTGACATGAGCTACACCGATTACACAGCCGCTTTTTTCAGCTGCTGCCAGCATCAGATGCAGCAATACCATTGAGTCAACGCCTCCTGAAACAGCCAGCAGAATCCGTTCGCCGGAATGCCAGAAGCCTTGTTTCAGACCCTCCTGATAAAATCCATCTAGCATCATCCTTCCTCCTCCTGTAATTGGTTCTCTATTTTCCAACATAAAACAAAAGAGCCGGGAAAAATTCCAGACTCTTCTGTCTCAAACAACATAATCGAAATCAGGCAAGTGGGTATGAACACTGCTTTTTTTCGAATGATTGCTGTTTTTTCTTCAAAACAGCTGTTTCACAAATTTTTTTTGCTCATTGTCAGATTAATTGCGGCGTCCGCCTCGTCCGCCTCGTTTTCCTTCAGTGTTTCTACGCAAGGAAGACAAACGATCATCACTATCCTTTAAAAAGGAGCTCATCAGCGTGTCAAAATCCTGTTTGCTGTTGTTATTGAAATTATTATTATTCATCGGCTTGTTAAATTGTTTTTTAGGTGCAGAATGATGCCCTCTGTCCTGATTTTCCTGATGATTGCGACGTTGAAAATTACTCTTAGGTGCTTCAGCGTTTTCCTGCGCTTTACGAATAGACAAGCCAATCTTGCCATCGTCTCCTACAGAAGTAACCTTTACTGTCACTTCATCTCCAACAGTTAATATATCATTGATATCTTTAACGAATCCGTTTGATACCTCACTGATATGGACTAAACCAGTCTTCCCTTCACCTAAATCGATAAAGGCCCCAAAATTAGTAATTCCTGACACTTTTCCCGGCAGCTTTGCTCCTACTTCGATTGACATAAAAAATGTGTTCCTCCTATTTTCACCCTATATAATTATATATTCAGCCGTCATCTGATTATTCTTCAGATGATTGAGGCTGTGATTGACTGCTTTCTGCAGTAGACTGCGTTGTCTCTTTGTCTTTATCTCCGCTGAGTGCTGAATTAAATTCCAGACCAGGGTAGATTTGTTCACCTTCTTTAGATAGAAGATAACGGTTTCTGGCTAGCTTAGCAACATAATTTGGATCCTTCAGTAAGGCAACATCCTGATCCAGGCGTCCCAGCTTTTTATCCATTTCTGCTGACTCTGCTGCAACTTCAGATTTTTGCTCTTTAAAAGCATTCAACTCATGATAATCCTTAAGCAGCTCAAAACCGGAAATCGAGAACACTACGACGGCTAATAGAAAAATAACCGCAAGTCGGCGACGTTTAAAAATCAGCTGTTTCTGCTGTTTTTGGAATTCAGCAAACTGTTCTTTGGTATAATCATTGTCCAGCGCAGCAATTTTATTGACGTTTTTATCCTTTTTCTTCATGTTTTCCGCTCACTTTCGTATGTCCGCTTTATTATACCAACATCTTCAAAGGTTGTCTAATCTAAATCGCTGGAATTATCAACTCTTGTTTCAGAAACGATTGTGTACATTTTATCAGCATCTTCTTTTTTCGTTGAATCATGGAGTTCTTTGACTGCAACCTCAAGAATTTTGTTGCCAAAACGAATTTTCACCTGATCGCCTATCTTAACACTACTGGAGGATTTTGCCAAAATCCCATTAATTTGGATTCGGCCTTTATCTGCAACTTCTTTTGCAACTGACCTTCTTTTAATGATACGTGATACTTTCAGAAATTTATCTAAACGCATATTACTCCCTCTTCTTCGTTCTTAAAATTTTCTTGCCAAATGGCAGCATCAGCCATTCACGAACGGTGAACAGCCGCAGCTGAATGACAGCAAACACAAATACTGCCGCGCCCAGCCCAACGCCAATTAGCGCATATAGTAACGCTTGTCCCCGATGATCTGCTACACCAAAGAACAAATTAAGCAGTCCTTGATAACTAATCAGAACTATACTCATTATACCTAAGCTTGCCAATAATTTCTTCAAAAAGTTTCGTTCTGTCCAAAATTGATTCAAGCTGTTGTCAGCTAAAAGAAACAAACAGAACAATGTTCCAGCTAAAGAAAGAATTGTAGAAAGACTAGCTCCCGCCGTTCCCAGCCGTTCTGTCAGACTGGCAGTCGTCAGAAATTTAATCAAAATTCCCAATCCAGCCGCCAGAAACGAGGATTTGAAGCTATTCCGACTTTGCATAATGCTTTGATATGCTTGAATAACCGCCATAAAAACTAATGAAAAAATGTAAATGCCTAATACACCATTTCCTTGATAGTCTTTAAATAGAGCAAAATTGATATACGGCAGCAGTAATACCAGCCCTATGGCTGCAGCCGCAGCAACCGTTGTCGTCAGACGCAAAAACATCTTCGCTGCCTCGACAAACTGCTGCTCTTTTTTAGCAACAAAATATTTAGTTAGCGCTGGTAAAAAAGTTGAGCTTAAAGCCAGTGCCACGACAAGACCAAGTTGTACGAGAGGCTGCCCACGATCATAAACGCCTTTATCAACCTTGGCCGCATGATTAGACAGCCCAGACAGCACTAATGCATTCTTTACAAAAAAGGAATCTGCCAGTTGAAAAATGATTAACAGCGCACTATAAATGGAAACTAGACCACCTTCAATAAATAGACGCTCAAGTAGTTTTTTTCCTTTTGAATCAAGCCGCCAGCGATAGAAATAGTCTGAGCTGCCCGGCTGAATTTTCCGGTCGTAATACCATAGAATAGCTGCCGCTGCAGCACCACCTAAAATTGCACCACCCATTGCGGCTGTTCCTGTTTTATAAATATCCCATGCCAGCATTTTGTAGCAGGCCGCTGCAGCTAAAATGACACCGACGCGAATCAGCTGTTCCAGCACCTGAGAAACAGCACTGGGCGTCATAAGCAGATGCCCCTGAAAGTTTCCCCGATAAAAAGAAAGCACTGGAACCAGCACAAAGGTTACCGACACCACTCGGATAAGTGAACCCAGCTGCTTGTCACCCATTAGTCCCGCCAGCCAATCACTGCCGAAGAAAAAGAAGGCAAATGCCAAGAGGCTAAGGACCAGGACATACGGGAACAGTCGCTGAAGTACAGAGCGTTTTTCACTAACGTCCTCCTGCTCTGCAACCACTTTGGAAATAAACTGCGGCAATCCAGTTAAAGCTAACGTCATCGCTATTCCATAAATTGGATAGACCTGCTGATAGACGTAAAAGCCTTCATCTCCAACTAGATTTTGGAAAGGTACTCGGTAAACCGCACTTAGCAGCTTAGCAATAAAAGACGCAACTGTAAGCATAAGCGCTCCTTGAAGCATCGTACGAATCTCTTTATGAGCCATTCGTTTCCCTCCCTGCTCAATCCTCTTCCAGCATATTTCTCTTTTTATATTTTTCCTGACGCAGCGCTGCAACAAATGCTGATACTTCCTGCAGCCACGCTGCTGATTTCATTCCTTTGTAAAGCTTCAAACGAATACTCATCTTTTCATTGTCAACAGCTAAATCCGCCTTCAGAGAGGTTGCTGACAGAGCTTCAAAAATTTGTTCCACTGTATATGCTTTTGTCCCCGCTTTACTAAGGGTAAAGGTGATATCCTGCTGATGTTTGCGAATCGTTTCCAGCAGTGCCCGGTCGCCGTCCATTTTAATTAGTCCTGTCGTTAGCAGGTAGGCTACTTCATCTGGATACTCGCCAAAGCGATCTAGTAAATCCCCTTCCAGCTCTTCGTACATTTCCATATTTTCCAGTTGTCGAATCCGTTTATAGATTTCAATTTTCTGACGTTCATCCGAAATATACTCATTTGGAAGATACGCATCAATTCCTAAATCAATTTCTACAGATGTTCTCTGATCCACTACTTTCTTTCCTTGCTTTCTGGCCACGGCTTCTTCCAACATTTGTGAATACATGTCAAACCCAACTGAATCGATAAATCCATGCTGTTGTGCTCCAAGCAAATTCCCGGCTCCTCGAATTGATAAATCCCGCATAGCGATTTTAAACCCTGAGCCCAGCTCAGTAAAGTCCTTAATTGCTTCCAACCGCTTCTCACTGACTTCGTTTAGAATTTTTTGAGGCTCGTACATGAAGTAAGCATAGGCTACCCGATTGCTTCGTCCGACCCGTCCGCGCAGCTGGTATAAGGTAGAAAGTCCCATATAATCCGCGTTTTCTACAAAAAGTGTGTTTGCATTAGGAATGTCTACGCCTGTCTCTATAATCGTCGTAGTGACTAAAATATCATATTGTCTCTCGATAAAATCAAACAAGGTGTTTTCCAGTTGAATTTCTGTCATTTGCCCATGAGCATACGCGATTCTGGCCTGCGGCACTAATGCCTGCAGCTCCTCCACCTTCTTTTCAATAGTGTCTACCCTGTTATAGAGATAAAATACCTGTCCGCCGCGTGCCAGCTCCCGCTCTATCCCCTCTCGAATAGCACCTGGATTGCTTTCCATTACATAGGTTTGAATCGGGTAGCGGTTTTCCGGCGGTGTTTCGATAACAGATAAATCCCGGACACCCAGCATAGACATATGGAGTGTTCGGGGAATAGGCGTGGCCGTCAATGTCAATACGTCCACCTGAGCACGAAGCTGCTTCAGCCGTTCCTTATGCTTAACACCAAACCGCTGCTCTTCGTCAATAATCAGTAGTCCTAAATCACTAAAAGCAACATCCTTGGACAAAATCCGATGGGTTCCTACTAAAATATCTACCTGTCCTTTTCTCGCCTGTTCTATCGTTTCATTCTGCTGCTTTTTCGTTCGAAAACGGCTGAGCAGGCCCACTTCTACAGGAAAGCCTTCAAAACGATCTTGAATTGTCTCATAATGCTGCTGTGCCAGAATAGTTGTCGGAACTAGAAATGCAACCTGTTTTCCTGCTGTTATTGCTTTAAACGCTGCCCGCAGTGCTACCTCGGTTTTTCCAAAGCCCACATCCCCTACTAGCAGACGGTCCATCGGCCGACTTTTTTCCATGTCATGCTTGATTTCTGCAGTACTGCGCAGCTGATCTTCTGTTTCAGAGTATGGAAAAGCATCTTCAAATTCCTTTTGATAGCCGTCATCCGGTGGAAAAGCAAATCCTTTTTCTGATTCTCTCACTGCATACAGCTGAATTAAATCGTCTGCAATATCTTCAATTTTAGCAGATACCTTACGTTTCGTTTTCGTCCATTCACTACCGCCAAGCTTGTTGATTTTCGGCGTTTTAGATTCTGCTGCCACAAACTTCTGGATTAGATTCAGCTGTGTAACAGGAATAAACAGCTTGTCATCATTTTGGTATAAAATTGTGATGTAGTCCTGATGAACACCATCGACTTCCAACGTCTCCATACCGATATATTTCCCGATTCCGTGATTCACATGAACAACGTAGTCGCCTTTTTTCAAATCACTGTAGCTCTTTAAGCGTTCTGCATTAGAAATTGTCTGACGGCGAGCCCGCTTTTTAGTAACCGTATGGAAGATTTCCTTTTCCGTGATAACTACCAGCTTTTCCGAAGGCAGTTCAAAGCCGGACTGCAGCTCTCCCAAGACCAGCTGAATACGTCCATCCAGCAGCTGATCTCCGCCAACTGCAGTACTGGAAATATCAAAATCCCGAAACAGACTTTCTACTTTCTGAGCCCGCTCCTTTGTTGGTACAAATACTAACACTGTCTGCTCCTGCTTTTGCCAGCGGTCCATCTCCGCTTTTAGCAAGGGCATTTGCCCGAAAAACTGTTGCATGGACCGATATTGAAAGTTGTGAATCGCCTGAAACCGGAGATTCCCCATTCCTTTTTGGAACAACGAAAAAAAGGTCGCTGCAAACCGCTGCTTACGCAGCTGATCATGGGCGTTGATTCCAAAAGTTTGTTCTGCAAATACCCGATTTTCTTCCAGTTTCAGTGTGTGCCACTCTGCTTCTTCACGACTAATCTCTCTTTCTGTTTCCAGAATCCGAGCATAGTCATCAACTACCAGCAAGCTGTCTTCCGGCAGGTAGTCAAGGATTGTAACTGGCTCCTGATAGAGCATATCTACGTAGTAACGCGCCTGCTCAGTCGGTATTCCAGCTTCCCAGGATGAAATTATTTGACCAAAATACTCTTCTATAAATGTCTTGTCCGTTTGCTCTTTGGTCACAGATAAGCGTTTTTCCAATGCTTCCTGCAGCCGGACAATTCCAGCTTCCAAATCTTCTGCTGAAAAGATAGTATCGGTAACAGGAGATAAAACCACTGATTCTATTGTCTCTACCGAGCGCTGCGTATCTGCTTCAAAATATCTTAAAGAATCAATCTCTACATCAAAAAGCTCAGCCCTTACAGGATACTGAGTATTTAGCGGATATACATCGACAATACTGCCCCGAATACTAAATTCTCCTGGCTTTCCAACTAGAGACTGACGTTCGTAGCCCATTAGCACTAATTCCTGAGCCAGCTTTTCCAGTTCTATTTCTGTTCCTATCTCCCAATGAAGCTGAGCTTCTCTCCATGTCTTCTTGGAGGGTAAATATTTTCTTAGACCAGCAACCGGCACTACCACTATTCCTATTTCATCAGAGGATAAAAAATTCAAGCTTTCGATTCGATCTGCTCTTGCTTCCGGTGATGAAAAAGCCATCTCTGCAGACAGCACTTCATCAACTGGGAATAAATGGACCTCTTCATCTACAAGGAAATTTCTTAAATCTTCTACTAATTGATTCGCATAATATAAATTGGGAACAGCAACGAGCATTTTCTTTTTCTTCTCTTGATATCCACTGACCATCAGCAGCGTTTTAGCTGAACCAGCCAATCCGGTAATCAGCTGCCGCTGATTGCCATCCAGCTTTTCAAACCATTCCTTCACAAGACTGCTTCCGCTTATTCGCTTGATAATATTCATCTCGTTGACCACCTCATTGTTTACTTTCCATTAAATTGGTTCATTGTGTCGACAAAGGTATGTCCTTCGCTAGCATAAATTGCTGCATCTGCCGCTTTTTTGACAGCAATCAAAATATCTTCATGAACAGCTTTGGGGAATTTACTCAGTACATGCTGAACCACCGTTTCATTTCCCTGAGGACGCCCGATTCCGATTTTGATTCGGGAAAATTCATTCGTACCTAAATGAGCAATCAGACTTTTCATCCCGTTATGTCCGCCTGGACCGCCTTTTTCCCGCAAACGAATCTTGCCTATTTCCAAATCAAGGTCATCATAAATTACAATTAATTCCTGATTTTCAATACCAAAATAGGTCATCAAAGGTCCTACTGAACGTCCGGATTCATTCATAAACGTCAATGGCTTAACCAGCATGATCTTCTCCGTTCCTATAAAAAATTCTGCAATATCTGCTTCAAATTGATTTTTTTTAAAGACCGCGTTGTAGCGGCTGGCAATTTCATCTACCGTAATAAAACCTACATTATGCTTGGTTTCCTGATATTTACTGCCTGGATTGCCCAATCCTACAATCATTTTCATTCTCTCTATCTCCTTTATCGCTATAAGTGAAGCTGCATGCCAAAAGACGCAGCTGCAAACAACGCATGGTTAATTTTTACTTTTTAGTCGTTCAAGAAACGGAGTCTGGGATATAACTAAATTCCCAGACTTTTAGTATGCTTAAAACCGAATAAACAGTGAGAATAGAAACAACTTCTTCGGCAATAAGCAGGAATTTAACAACAATTTGTGGAGCACCAGGTAGGAATCAGTCAACATCGAATGATTTACCTTCGTGTTTCCTGTCATTTTCATAAATCCCTGCTTATTGCTTGAAGCTAACCGTTTCTGTCTCAACCTCAACACAAAATAGCCGAGCAGCATATTTGCGGCTCAGGTTCTGTCTCAATAGTATAACACAGATTTTACTGTTCCAATATATATGAAAGTTTAAAAAAACAATAAACCTATCCTTCAAGAGACCAAACCTTTGAAAAAACTTAAAAAAACAAGAATAGTGAAATACCGAGCATGTAAGAGCTTGCAATTATAACAGCGATAAAAACTGTACTATTTTAAAGTTAAAATGCGTGACAAAGTTCTTAGACGGTGGTACTATCATTGTAATAAACAAACCTACGAAAGGAATGGTACACATGACTGCAGCTGCAGATAGAAAAGATCACCAAAAAGTTATTTTAGTAGGGGACGGTGCTGTCGGTTCCAGCTATGCTTTTGCTCTTGTTACTCAAAACATCGCTCAGGAAGTTGGTATCATCGATATCAATACGAAAAAGACTGAAGGAGATGCAATGGATCTTTCTCATGCTTTAGCTTTTACTTCTCCTAAAAAGATCTACGCTGCTACGTATGACGACTGTCATGATGCAGATCTTGTTGTACTAACAGCGGGTGCTCCACAAAAACCAGGAGAAACAAGAATTGATTTGGTTCATAAAAACCTGAAAATCAATAAAGAGATTGTAACCCAAATTGTTGACTCTGGTTTTAATGGTATTTTCCTAGTCGCTGCAAATCCAGTAGATATTTTAACTTATTCTACATGGAAGTTCTCAGGTTTTCCAAAAGAACGCGTTATCGGTTCAGGAACTTCACTAGATTCAGCCCGTTTCCGTCAGGCTATCGCTGAACTAGTTGATGTTGATGCACGTAATGTGCATGCCTACATCTTAGGGGAACATGGCGATACAGAATTTCCTGTTTGGTCTCATGCCAATGTTGCCGGTTTGCAAATTTACGAATGGGTGAAAAACAATCCCGATGTCGACGAAGAAGCAATGGTTAATCTGTTTTTCAGTGTTCGTGATGCTGCCTATTCTATTATTGATAAAAAAGGAGCAACCTTCTATGGGATTGCCGTTGCACTAGCACGTATTACTAAAGCAATTTTGGATGACGAAAACTCTGTCTTCCCATTATCCGTGTATTTGGATGGTGAATACGGACAAAATGATATTTTCATCGGTGCTCCAGCAGTTATTAATCGTCAAGGAATTAAACAAGTCATTGAAATTCCGTTGACAGATTCTGAAAAAGATCGGATGAACGCTTCTGCATCAGCACTAAAAGAAGTTATTCAGTCCGCTTTTGAAAAGTTTGAAGCTGAAGAAAAATAAACAAAAAAAGTACGCCGGCTGGCGTACTTTTTTCTATTTATTTCACTAAGTATTCCAACATAACATCCATATCTTCTACTGCTACATTTCCTGCATAATTTGGCGTAACTAGAGAAATCCCCCCATTGTTATTATAAAAAACATACATATTCCCTTCAAGATTGATACCATTTCCATCTTCTACCTTTGTTCCCATCACTAGTTCTGTATTCACACTTACCGTACGAATTCCATTTGCACCTTCACTAAAAATTCTAATTGTCTTTGTAGGTATTTGTTGATAGGCTGCTGAATAGACTGTAGTGAACATTGCATCTGGGTTGGCCTGCTCAAAAGTGATTTTCCCATTAGATTCATTGGTAAAATTTACGCCTATCGTTTGCGGAACATTCATTCCTCCATTTGCAAACACAATATTTTGAATAGCTGTAACGGGAACAGTATAAGGATAATCAGCATCAACACTTGAAGCGTCACTTGTAACAGATTCACTTCCTGAAATTGTCTCATCTGTAGCTTTACTAGCTGTTTCTTTCGTAGTAGACCTACTAACAGAGCTGCTATTACTACTTTCTGTTTTTGTCGATTCAGTTTCTTTACTCTTTCCTGAACATCCAGCTAGCAAAACTACAGCAATGCCTATTAATACAAATTTCTTTTTCATTCTTTTGCACCTCCTAATTTTAACCCTTCATCTTTCGTAATGACATTGTAACACAAAAGAAACTAAACAGCAATGTTTTTGTAACATTTTTATTGTATTTTACCACAAAAAAAGAAGGAAGGTGTTTCCTTCCTTCTTCATTTCATAAATAATATGAGTTATAGCTATTTTTAACTTCTTACTTTCAAAGGAATATACATCTCAGTCAAATACTCATTTGGCGGCTGACTTTCATCATTTAAATAATGATAATAAATACCACCTGTTGTTATAAAGTCTTTTTCCGTTATCCAGCTCATCAGCGCTTCCAATGTTGGATCCTGCGCTTCATAGGGACCTCGGTCAATGGTCACTGCCACTGTCTGAACTGGTAAAACAGCAAACACAGCTTCTCCTTTTGCGGAAATAGGGGCAGAAATCTCAAAGCCTATTTCTAAATCGAGTGCACTCAAATCGACATTATGAAAACAGACAATCGGACCGCTGGCAGGCAGTAAACCAGCTTGTTGAATCTGCTTCATCAATTCTTTGATTGTTTCCCCCATAAATTCCGCATATTCTCCAAAAAAGTCAATCGTGCGGCGAATCGCCAGCATCTTTCTTTCCGGCAGCTGTTTCAATGTAATTTCAGCAATTTGCGTCATAGTCATGTACCTCCAAGTATTCTTAATAGCTATACTTTAGCACATGTCCAGCTGCACTATTTGACCGGGAATGCTCTTTTTTAGAATGCTCTGAATGATTCCTTAACGTACTACTCTGTAATTTTATAAATCGTTGTTGAACGAAACGGGACATTCGGCTGAATTTCAATGGTCCCAAAATCTTCAAAGCGTTCTGCACCAGGTGCGGTCTGAGTTTCAAAGGTAATTCCGCCGTGATCTGTTAATTTCTTTCCACGAATCACAGGACCTGCACCATTGAAATTCGCAGTAAATACAACAACTGCTGGGCAATCCGTCAATACCTCTACCTGAACCGCTTCATCTGGACTTGTCAATACTGCGCTAACATGTTCAATCAAAGGTTTATTCAAGAAAAATGGATGGTCAAATCCACCTACAGCCTTTACTTGATCATCTTGACTATTGAAACTTGTTTCCAACTTTCTAGCCTTTCTAAAATCAAATGCTGTATCTGTGACTGAGCGCTTTTCTCCCGTTGTAATCACTGCCTCATCAATGCAGGCAAATTGATCAGAATCAATAAACAGCTTATGGTCGTCAATTGCTTGCTCTACATCCCCTGAAAGATTGAAATATACATGATTCGTTGGATTAAACAACGTTAGCTGGTCACTATGTGCTTCATAGTCCACACACCATTCATTGTCTTCTGTTAACGTATAAGCAACTGAAACCATCAAATCACCTGAAAAACCATGCTCTCCAGCGTTACTTTTTAGAGAAAAAATCACAGAACTTTTCTTTTCCGACTCTTCCAGCTTTGCATCCCAGAGCTTTGCCTCAAAAGAAGGTGCTCCTCCGTGAAGCGTATGCAGCCCATGATCATTTTTATCCGTCTGATAAGTATGACCACCCAGTGTAAAAGTTCCATCTTTAATCCGTCCAGCTACTCTGCCGATTGTTGCTCCAATATACATATCCTGTGCCAAGTATTCCTCAACAGAATCAAACCCTAAGACAATATTTCGTTTTTCTTTTTTTGTAGGTACAAACAAATTAACGATTCTAGCACCAAAATTGGTTACTTCCAGTTGAACACCATTTTCATTTTTTAATGAATACAGAGTTGCTCCCTGTCCAAAGTCTCTTTGTGTAATTTTCATATATTTTCCTCCTTAATCTGATTCTTTCAAGCCCCTTATTCTCTTTTGGCCAACAGAGAAAACAGCTCTATATAGCATTCTGATAGCTTCTCTTAGTCAATCACAAGAGATGTAAGCAGTTACACTTTCGATAAATATTTTACTAAATTTTTTACTCAAGAGCAAGGATTGTTCTGTTTTCCTTAAATTGTTTGCTCTACAAAAAGTATGCAGACTGCGCAATTGGCAGCCTGCATACTTTTTATTTAACTATACAGTCCATCTGTCTCATCTTTTGTGACAATATAGATATTCTTCATTTGAGTATAGGCATCCAGCATCGATTTATGCGTCTCCCTGCCGATACCAGATTTCTTATACCCGCCAAATGGTGCACCAGCAGGAAGCTGATTGTATGTGTTGACCCACATCCGGCCTGTCCGTACGCCCCGGGCAACTCTTAGTGCGGTATTAATGTTTTGAGAGAATACTGCGCCGCCTAGACCATAATCAGATTGATTGGCCAGATTGATGACTTCCTCTTCCGTTTTAAATTTGATGACTGTTGCAACAGGACCAAAGATTTCTTCCTGAGCAATACACATAGAGTTAACCGCATCTGCCAATAAAGTTGGCTCTAAAAAGGCGCCCTTATCCAGACCGTCACGTGTTACACGTTTCCCTCCAGTAAGAAGTGTCGCACCTTCCTTTACACCTATATCTACATATTTTAAAATACCTTCCAGCTGATGCTCATTAACCTGAGCACCCATCTGCGTATCTGCTTCCCAAGGAAAACCAACTTTGATTTTTTCAAACTTTGCTTTTAGCTCAGCAACAAAACGGTCATAGATTCCTTCCTGTACAAATACCCGGGAACCTGCACAGCAAACCTGCCCCTGATTAAATAGAATTCCCAGCTGCACACCCTCTAGCGCTCGTTCCCAATTTGCGTCATCAAAGATAATATTGGCCGATTTTCCACCTAGCTCTAATGTCGCAGGAATCAAGCGGTTAGCTGCAGCTTTAGCTACTGTATAGCCCACCTCTGTAGATCCTGTAAAGGCTAGCTTGTCAAAGCCCTCATGATTCAGCATGTAATTGCCTGAATCAGAGCCTTTACCTGTAATCAAATTGACTACCCCTTTAGGCAGCACCTGATCGAATAATTTAAATAGTTCCAACAGACTTAATGATGTGGTAGATGATGGATGGATAACTACTGTATTTCCTGCTGCCAAAGCAGGCGCCAGCTTCCACGCGCCCATCAGCAATGGGAAATTCCATGGAATAATTTGACCGACCACACCAATTGGCTCCTTAATAACCAAGGATAACGTATCCTTATCAAACTCTTTAAGGGTTCCTTCTTCTGCACGAATCACACCTGCAAAATAACGGAAGTGATCTGCACTTAGAGGAACATCAATGTTTCTCGTTTCATTGATTGGCTTGCCGTTATCCAATGTTTCAGCCAATGCCAGCCGCTCACTGTTGGCATCAATCAAATCAGCAATTTTCAACAAAAGGCTACTTCTAGTCGCTACATCAACATCCTTCCACGTGGTGAAGGCTTCTTGCGCTGCTGCTACGGCCTGATCTACATCCTCATGTGTTGCATCAACGAATTCTGCCAATGCCTCCCCGTTACTTGGGTTATAACTGGTGAGCTTTCTATCTCCCGAACCAGCTGTCCACACACCATTAATGTATAACTGATAATTAGCATCTACTGCTTCCCGAATGTCTATTGTCTTACCCAAAAAAATCCCACCTTTCTTTTTTGTTTACGCTTTCAATTATAAAGGACTAAATAAAAAAGTAAAGAAAATCTCTAAAAACAGTACATTTCTATCTGTTCTACACATAATTGGTATAGTCTGATTAAACATGAATCCGCAAACAAAAAAATGGGAGAGGTAATTAAATATCCAGACTCTGCCTTCTTTAAAATCTGAATAAATGAGAGGTCAGAAGCAACTTTCTCATCATTTCCTATTTTTTTGTTTTTGTAATTGTCTATGACTTTTAATCGCTGCCTGCTGCTCTTTAAATTCTATAAAATAGAAAAATAGCCCGCCTCCTCCAAAAAATAAAACTGCTAGAAAGCTGAGTACTTTATTTCCTGTAAAAATTAACATCAGTGCAGAAGCAGCTGCTAAAATCAGACAAATGACTAAAACAAAGATATCTGAAACTAATTTTCTATAAAGAGAAAAGGCTGTTGGTTCTTTGATACCTTTAGCAGCTTCACTCGTTACCATCGGTGTATCTAAGCTATCAACCAGCGATTCATATTTTGCCGATAAGCTTTCCGAAGAATGATGTGACCACCGATCTCCTACAATAGTCGTTCCTAGAGGATCATTTTTATCTATCCAGGTAGTTTTTTCACATGAAGAAATTGAATCGAATAGTACTTGAATCTCATTATAGACCTCTGATGCAGAGGTAAAAAAGTTAAGATATTCTATATAGGAAATTTCAATCATTTCATGCTTTTGTGCTTCTTTTTTTATTATCAGTTTAAAATCTTCATATAGCGGCAGCAGTTCAGGATAAAGCTTAGATACGTAGACGGTATGATGGTCAAGATTTTTTTGATACTCATTAAATGACATTCGGATTACTGCTTGAAACTCCCCGTCTGTCTGCTGCTTTTGGAAAATACTTTCCAACTGCTGATGAATAAGCGGCAACTGGGCATTGCTTAAGCCCATCAGCCAGAATACAGGAAAGGAATTATTTGATTCAAAAATTTGTGTTGCTTCCGAGTTCAAATAACAGCGATTTCCCATACAAATCACCCCACTCACTTTTTGGTAAAGGAAACACCATACGTACTTTCCTGCACCTGATAGTTCAACTCCTCCATCTGCGCAGTATAGCTGTCTATATATTTTTTAAAGAGCTGCTTCAGCTCTAAATAATCCTGCTCTTCCTTGCAAAAAACATCACAGCCTCGGTCATCGTATACATGTAAAAGAATTTTCTTTGTTTCATTCACTAGAATAATTTGATTGTCCAGTATAGTAAACGTATCACTATAGGGTTTGAAGTCCTGATAGATTCTTCCCATAACCAGCTTATGGAGCAGCCCAATATTCTCTATCTTACAGGTTAATACTCTCAAAAAACGCTCCTCAACAGGCAAATTTACATAATAGTCGTCGCTTATAGCTGTTTTTTTTATGAATTTCATTAGCTGACCTGGCTGATTGATATATTGAATGATTCCTGCTCTGCTCTCATTTTTGAAGACTTCATCAACTAAGCGATTCGCTACATTTATTGTTTTCTTTAGCGTTTGCTTATTAATTCTTTTGTAAAAATAGGATAAATTCATTCTAAAATGATAACACTGCTCACCGTTTAATTTTAAGTAAGGCTTTCCATTTGCATACTGAGAGATGTAATGTTCCTGCAGCTGCGTGACTACCTCTTGATAAAGTTCTTTCATACTTATCCGTCCTATCTACGCTTCAATCCATAAGCTTTCTATTGATTTTTCAAAAATAAGGAGATGTGACAACCCTATGTCTCCATCTCCCAAAACCGATTAAACGATCTGCCAACGAGCCTGAACGCTTCCGACACAATCCCTCATTCTCAATTGTGAATCACGTATACTGTATGAAAAATACTCAATACTTGTCTAGCAACGTTTCTAAAAACATCTGATTGATAAACAGCCCCGCCGTCCGCTAGATTCAGCTGCTTAGAATCAGTTTTTGCCTGATTAATTCTGATAGAGAATTCCTTTACGTGCCAGCTCTTCCTTAACAGCCTCCACCATTTGCTGGTTTTCACAGCGAATAGTGTGCAGATGAATCCCCCCAGTCAGCTCCGACAATAGGGAGGCACGGCTTTTTTTATAGGCTTTAATAAAATCCCCAACATCTTTCTGCGATTTAATCCGCAGATTGCCCGTCAGTTCCCCGTATATCGGATGCTCCACAATTACATCCAGTACCTCGCCGCCTAATTCAACAATGGCAGTCAACTCTTCCTCTGTCTGTTCCGGCTGATGCTGACAGGCAATCTTTACTACTAGCCCATTATCATCCTGCTGCTCCAAAAGATAGCCTCTTGCTGTCGCAGTTACCTCCAAACCAGCCGCTCTTAATAAAGCGACATCTCCGACTATAATTTGGCGGCTGACCGAAAAACGCTTCGCCAATCGACTAGCACTGACTGGCTTCTCCGCTGTTTTCAGCACTTCCAGAATTTCTGAACGTCTTGTCCCACCATCCATAGCTTTCACCTCATTTACTACTTGTTAATTTTCCCAGTCTGATACTCTTTGGAAACCGCCATAATTTGCTGATAGGTCTTCAACAAAGCCTCTTTGTACTCTTCCTTTTTCACATAAGAACCGATTTTTTTCAGCACTTCCTGCTCTCTTTTTTCATCCAAAACTGCAGTCCCTTGTTCTTTCTTGATTTCAGCAATTTTCTCTACTGCCTGCATTCGTTTTTCCAGCAGCTCCACCATTTCTCTATCAATAGAATCAATCGCTTTACGCTGTTCTTCCAGACTATTCTGCTTTGTTTCCTCTTCATCAATCCGCTTAATGATTTTAGCAGGATTTCCTCCTACGACACAGTTGTCCGGAACCGATTTAGTAACAACCGCTCCCGCTGCCACAACGACATTATTTCCTAATTCAACACCGGGAACAATCACCACGCCTCCGCCCAGCCAGACATTATCGCCAATGGTAATTGGTTTGCCAAATTCCAACCCGCTGTTCCGTTTGCCTGGATTTAACGGATGAGAAGCTGTGTACAATTGCACATTGGGTCCAAACATACAGTTATCACCAATACGAATTGGACAAATATCGAGGAAAATACTGTTAAAATTCACATAGAAGTTTTTACCAACATGAATATTGAACCCATAATCAAAACTGATTGACGGCTCTACATAAACACTTGTACCCGCTGAACCGAAGGTTTCTTCCACCAGCTGTCTCCTAACTTGACGATCTGTCTCGTTATTAATCAGCTTCATTTGATCTCGTGCATGTCTACGGGCAGCACTTAATTCAGGATCTGCTGCAAAATACAATTCCCCATCAATCATTTTCTGTTTTTCTGATTTAAATGTTTCCATGCTATCCATCCTTTACTTTCCTTCAATTTTATTAAACACATTCATCGCATCGGTTTCTATATAAAAATATTCTCCTCTTAGTCTTACCGGTGTTTGGTTAATCACCAGCAACTTGGCATCGGGGCGAGCATACGCAGCCAAATCACAAAATGGATGTACCTGAAAGCTGGTACCTACAACTACAAGCAGCTCTGCAGCAACTACAGCCTTCACAGCTGCAGAAATCGTCTGATCATCGAAGCCTTCTTCATAAAGGACAATCCCCGGCCTCAGTTGGCCTCCACATCCTTCATGCCTGTCGTTGACTAAATATTGTTCAGCCGATACATGCTGCTTACAACGTTCGCACCAGCAGTCATATAAATTGCCATGGAAATCAATCCGATTCCTGCTGCCGGCTTTTTGGTGCAGCCCATCGATATTTTGCGAGACCACCCAAACTTCTTTTTGTTTCTCCATATCAGCCATCGCCAAATGAATCCGATTAGGCTCTGCATTAGGATGATACAGCCGCTTTACAAAGTCATAAAACTTTTCCGGTTCACGCAGCAGGCAGCTTCGGCTTAATAAATACTCTGGCGCTTCTATTCCTTGATATACGCCTGATAAAGAACGATAATCCGGGATGCCTGAGGCAGTTGAGACCCCTGCACCAGTTAAAAAGGTGATTGCCTTTGATTCTTTCATTATTTGAATGCCGTCTTCCGGGCTAATAATCTTCATAGTTTCCAACTCCTATGCTTTCTATTATAGACGATAATGTCTATTCAATACCAGACTGCAGAGTCATTTGCTCAGTCATTAATAGCTAAAATGACTTGAATATAGTACCTGATAATTCTAACGATCCTAAGCAGCTCACAACTGATTTCCCAGCTGAAAATAGATGACAGCTCACGTTAGCAGTATCCACTCCCACCAGGGGAAGTGGGACTGGCGCTCAAAGACTTGATAGCCAGCATTACACTTTTTGCATTGAACCCGATAATAATCGACATAGGAACTATCAGGGTAAGCCACTGTTTCCAGCAGAAAGACATTGCTGTTTTTTTGCTCATCAACAGGGTTGGACATCTCATCAAATAAGCAGCAGGAACAGCTCTTGTTTTCCTGATAAAAGCTGATTGTTTTAATCGCTTTATCAACGAAGCGCTGGTTTGGTGCCAGATATCCGCCTAGAGCAACACCCCTTGTTCCTTTTTTTATTTTATCTAAAAAGGGAAGCAACTTGTTGATTACCTCTTCATCCTGCCCCAAAGAAATGATGGCACAGCTGGCCGCCCAAACCTTTTGAGGATCTTTTGACAGTATATCTTCTAAAATTTCCTGAACCGTTTTTGTACTTTTAATCATTAGTAGATTCCCTCCCTTTTTAGCTTGTATCGAATCGCTCAAAATGAACAGCTTCAATTTCTATTTTAGAAATTTCATTCTCCTGTCTTTAAATCATACCATTTTTCAGTAACATTAGACGCTCTTTTTTAAGCTAGCCCCGCTAAAAAAACGGGAAAAATAAAAAAGAGCAGCAGGATTTTTTTCCTTCTGCTCCTGATATCGTTAGCCATCATAAAAGCCAAGGACGGCAATGCCAATCATAATCACCAAAATTACAGTGTACTGTTTAACACTAAGCTTTTCCTTTAGAAAAATCCGGCCAAGCAGCACCGAAACAATGCTGTAGGAAGCGATCATCGGTGCTACTATAATTGCATTAGAAGCAATTGCTCCAACATAGAAAAACTGACCTAGCGTTTCAAACAATGCTGCGAGTCCCTTATCTTTTTCTTTAAAGACTAAGACATGTTCTTTTTTTATCAGCTCCAGATAGCTCCACAAGACTAAAGCGACTATCAAGAAGGTTAACTCATAGCTCATGTTGGCCTGATCTTCAGGCATAATTTGCTTATACTCCAAATAATAACCATCAAGAAAGGTACCCAATCCGTCAATCACGCAATATAAAATGGGAAAGATAATAGCAGCCGCTCCGATTCGATACTTCTTTTCCACTATGGTTCCCTCTTCTTTGAGTTCTTCATCAAACTCCTGCTTTTCAAAAATAGAGAGAAGTAGGATTCCTAGTGAAATTGCTGCAATTGCTCCAAACTGTACCCCATCCATTCTGCCTCCCAACAAAAAATAAGTCAGCAGAGCAGAAACCGCACCAGAAGAATTGCTCACGGGCGAGGATATCGATAATTCAATATAGCGCAGCCCAAAATAGCCGACTGCCATTGACAGGATATACATAAAAGAAACAGGCAGATACAAAAACAGATTTCGCCAATCGTAAGCAATGCCAGCATAAATCACATAATAAAACAAAACGTGAAGCCCCATCACTAAACCAACAATAATCGTTGTCTTGGTTGCACTAAAACGGTCCTTGACGTTGTTTCCTTTTTTATAAAATAAATCCGCCGATCCCCATGCCAACACAGTAATCAACGCTGGTAAAAACCACATAAAAATCCTCTCCAATCAAACAAACTATCTGAACTCTGCCGCCTTTTTCATTCCCTGACAGCATACTGAGCATAACACCATTACTTTTACAAAATTGACATACCTTAATAAACGTACAGGAAAGAAGTTAAAAGGTCAACGGTGAACCCATTCTTCACATAATAAATAACAACTATTGGAGCTTCAACGGATTGGTTACTGTTGAAAATGACTAGATACGATTTTTCCAAAATAATGCTACCATCTTCTTTCGTACATATTATCCATTAAAGACAAGTCCTATTCAGTGATTCAAAAATTTATCAGCAGACTTTGGATCAGATTCCTCCTTCGTTTAAAAATATTTGAAAAATACCATGATAAAATACGAGCTATCTTATAGATTGAGAAGGTATTTGACACTTTTTACGATTCATAGAGAAATCATATTGAGCTTTTTCAGGACTTTGACAAGTAATATAACTATTGAGAATCTATATAAACTTGACGAAAATGCTACTTAACAGCATAAGCAGCTTCAGATAAAAAACTATAAAATCAATACATTCACTACTTCCCTTAAATATTTGGACGGTATTATTGTTGAGAAAAATTCCAAGCAAAAGAAAAAGCTCAGCAGATTTACGTAATGAGTCATTGATAAATTAGTTTTTTACAAAGGAAATAGTACCTATAACTTTTATTCATCTAGCGTTTCAAAGATTCTACCGACAGATGAACATTCAAAAAAATCATAGACTTGCTAATGATTGACCTATAGCAAAGACCATAATTAAAGTATTTATAAAAACAACATTTTATTCATTCTTATTGTCCTTCTATTCATTCTTATGGTAAAATTTATAAAAATAAAAAAAGGAGGTCAGTATTATAATGAATGGAGTATCAAGTGATTCAATTGTTGCTAGACAACTAGCAACAGCAATTGCCAGCTCGTTGGATGGTGCCAATAGTGGGGGTGCGATTCTCACAGACACAAAAACAACAGTTGCTGGGAATACAAATGCGCAAGACGCAATTCAATCCATGCTAAGTGCTCAAAATAAAATTATCCAAGCAATCGGACAAGCTTCAACCAATCTTCAAACAGTTGCCAGTGAGTTTGAGGCAGCCGATCGAGCAACAAGGCAGTTAATGGCTGCCCACTCTCTCCCATCTCCAATGGGAGGTGGAAAAAAATGACGAATACACTAGAAAAGATCCAACAAGAAGAGTTACAATTAGAACGTGACTTGGAGCAGCTTGAAGATGAAGAAAAACGGTTAAAACAGCTTGAAGAAGAGTATCATAATTTTTTCCATCACACGTCTTCAATCTATGCTGAAATGGAAGAACAATTTCTTACGAATGACTTTGGTTGGCAGTTAAGATACCAGTCGGAGACTTTACGACAACATAATTTCACTATCTTTTCTGAGTTAGAAGAGGAGCAACAGCAAAAAAGCAGCGAAAAAGCTTCATTGGAAGATAGACAAAATGATCTTTTCTATCAACGTAAGACTTTGCTTGCTAACGAGGAGGACCAAGCAGATGGGCATTGATATGTTTGTTGGTTCGTCTCAAAGCCAAGCAAGTAGCACCTTAGCAAAAAGTCAATCTGATCAACAGGCTTACCAAACAATGATTCAAGCTTTGCAGCAGTTTGTTGGTGAAATTCGTCTTAATTCTACTGCTTACAACAATGGAAAGGCGTTCTACAACACTGTCTTAATTCCACTAGTAAAAGCTGGAATTTTGTTATCAGAAGCAGTTGGAGAAGCCTGCCAAAAGTTTGTAAAGGATTATCAATCAACTGTAGATAGCGGCGATTTAAAGTCCGATGAGCTTGAGGAAAGAATTCGGCAGCTTGAGTCCCAAATCAACAACTTAGACGTCATTCGTTCTACGATTGAGAGTAAAGATATCGCCGATAATTTTAAAATAAGACAACTAAATCAGAATAGTCGTGCTAGAGAACTACTGGTCGATTCAAAAAAAGTTTTACAAGATAAATTGGAAAAACTAAAAACATTTCATGCTAATTCTCCTGAAATTTTTTCTTCTATTTCAGAATTGGAATCTATCGTAAATCAAGGAGCAAGCCAAGCGGGAGCTGCCTGGACAGGCAGCAGCTTTTCGATTCCCAAAGACCTCAGATGGACAACCACCGTTTCAGAAAAATGGCAAATTAGAGCGGATAATATCAAGCAAAAAGAAAAAGAATTTCATGAGAAAAAAATCAAAGAACTTGAGAAATACACTATCTATGCTTGGCCATATGAAGACCCTGTCACAAAAGAAATAAAAGTGAATTGGTTCATTGATAAAGATGGTGTCCGTGTTTTTGATGATGAACTTCAGAATTATGTTGAAAAATACGGCAAAAAATTAGAAGGTATGTATGAAGTTGTAGGCTGGGAAAAAATTTATGAATTAGATTTAGCTGCTCGGCGAAAAGGTAACGGCAAAAACTACTTAACAAAACATCAAGTACCCAAAGGCTGGGAATGGTACAGTCAAGCTGGTGCTCACGTAGAATCTGCTTATTGGATGGCGAATAAGACTGGATTATTAGATTTAGCCTTGCTTGCTGGACTAACCTATGCGGCAAGTAAATCACAAACCAAAGTAACGACCTCCACTAATGTGGCAAATGTTATGGATGACTTAGATGATTTAGCCATTAAGAAAGCCAATAGAGGTAATGTTCCAAAACTTTCTACTTTAACTGAGGCAGAGCAGTTGAAGCTAGCCAATCAATATAAGAAAAAATCTCCAATAAATATTCCAGAAAATGCAAATATAAAAGCTCAATCTAAAAATGGGTATGAACAAATATCTTATAAGTGGAAAGAAAATGGAGAGACAATTGAAGTGCGTTGGCATACTAGAACACCAGGAGCACCAGAAGGACAAGGAAATACATTTGTTGTTGAGAAAAAAATCCATGGAACTCCAGATGGTAAACAAAAGGTACAACAGATAATGGTTGGCAAAGATAAGTGGGTTAGCAAAAATGAGTGGCAAAAAGCAATAACTGATAGAAAAAATGGTGTCAGTACACCTGAACAAGATAAAATGTTAACAGATGGTCACTGGAAAGAATAGAAAGGAATACGATATATGGATAATTATTATGAAGGATTTGAGGGAAACCCTGAAATTGATATTTATACTTTTTCAGAAAATGAAAAAGTGGGTATCGAAATGTGGGATGGATATTTTGATGAAATAATGAGAGCGATACAACCTGTGGATGGTAAATGGCAGTCTTTAGCATATTATTATAATTTAGATGAGGGTTGGTATGATGAAAGTCCTTGGGAAATCCCAAACAATCAAGAAGCATTAAAACAATTTGAATCAATTGATAAATCAACGTTAGGCAAAGTTTCCCAAGATATATTGACAAAAATAATAGAATTATTAAAAAACAATTCAAGTAACAGTATTTTTATAGAATACACATAAAATAAAAAAGGCACTTTACTATCTGATTGACGTCAGTTAGTAAAGCCTAGACTAGTAAGCTAGAACTCACTAATCAAGTTGCCAGTAGCTAACAAAAAACTATCTATAATATATGATACAAAAATCCAAAGAAGTCTCCTACTAAAATGTATAATTTAGATCTCTAAATATGAATTAAAAAACGGTATTAGTGAATGTTCAATCATTGATACCGTTTTTTTGTCTATCATGATAAAATTTAGTGAGGAAACATATACCTATTGAAAGAATGGCTTAGCTACACAGGCTGGGAATGGTACAGTCAAGCTGGTGCTCATGTAGAATCTGCTTATTGGATGGCGAATAAGACTGGATTATTAGATTTAGCCTTGCTTGCTGGACTAACTTATACGGCAAGGAAATCTCAAACCAAAGTAACGACCTCCACTAATGTGGCAAATGTTATGGACGACTTAGATGATTTAGCCATTAAGAAAGCCAATGGGGCTAAATCTAATCCTAAAGAAATTAATATCCATGGAAAACTTAATACAGAGTTAGATGAAGTGGATTTAGTTAACAAAGTTATTTATGAAGATAAGTCTGCTGCTAAACTATACATGGAAAATCCTGATTTTCCTCAAACTGAAAAACAGTGGACTCAGAAGCATATATTTAAGAAGGGTTCTAACAGATTAGATGCTTTAAACCAAAAAGATATTAGTATATCCGGAGGCGATAGTGGATTGGTTTCTTCCGTTGATGAAATAAAGAATATAAAGGATTATACATTTAGAATTGACGCGGATACTCCAGCACTACGTGAAGCTGTTCAAGAGCAAATTAGCATTTTACAAAAGAAATATCCTGATTATAATTTTAGTGCAATATATGGAGGTAAGAAATAATGTCAGTAGGGCTATTTAAATACGATGGTGATATTTACAACGAAAATTCCAAAGTGATATTGAGTGAGAATATCTCTTCTGAATCTTTTTATGAAAAGTTTTGGGAGAAAGCTATAGCAGAATTAAATATTAAGTATATACAAGACGGAGCAGAATTTAATAAAACTAGTCTAGATATTGTTTTAAAAGAATTGGGTTTATTAAAAGAATGGGCTATAGCGAATCTTCATGGGGAAGACAGAGAATATATGAGAAGTAGGATAGAGAATCTAGAAAAAGTAATTCCAACTGCATTTACTTCAGAACAAGATATATTATATATTTTTTAGAAAATAAAAAGGCACTCAATCACAAGACTGGTAATAAAGTGATCGAGTCTTGATAGTAAGGATTAATCTCACTAATCAAGTTGCCAGTAGCTAACAAAAGCTATAGTTGATAGAATTACATTTATAAAATAGAAGAGTGATTTAATCGTGAAAATAAAATGTTTATGTGGAAATGTGCTTAATGATGAGAATTTGGAAACAACGAATCCTTTAATTATTTTTCCAGAGAACGAGTATTATGATGTGTTAGAGTCAAATCCGAAAACCGTAGAAGAACTTGTGGATAATATGCCTTTAGGGTCAATGTGGGAGTGCAGAGTTTGTGAAAGACTTTTCTATTTTAAAGAAGGAAAATTTAATATTTATAGTTTAGAAAAAGAAGCGTTTGACAGTAATTAAAGATTACTAGATAAATTAAAAAGGCACTCTATCATTCAACGGGAATCGAAAAGATAGAGCCTTGACTAGTAAGCTCGAACTCACTAATCAAGTTGCCAGTAGCTAACAAAAAACTATCTATATTATATGATACAAAAATCCAAAGAAGTCTCCTACTAAAATGTATAATTTAGGTCTCTAAATATGAATTAAAAAATGGTATTAGTGAATGTTCAATCATTGATACCGTTTTTTTGTCTATCATGATAAAATTTAGTGAGGAAACATACGAATACCTATTGAAAGAATAGCTTAGCTAAACAGGCTGGGAATGGTACAGTCAAGCTGGTGCTCACGTAGAATCTGCTTATTGGATGGCGAATAAGACTGGATTATTAGATTTAGCCTTGCTTGCTGGACTAACCTATGCGGCAAGTAAATCACAAACCAAAGTAACGACCTCCACTAATGTGGCAAATGTTATGGATGACTTAGATGATTTAGCCATTAAGAAAGCCAATGGGGCTAAAGTACCTAAAGTTGAAATTCCAGAACAAAGTTTGAAACATGCAAATGTCGGAGATTTCACCGTCAATCCTTCTACAGGAAAAGTATCCAAAATGAAAGGTGGCGGACATGGACAATCTAACATTGATTTCTTAAAAGCAAATGGATTTGAAGTAAATATTGAAAAAACTTATCCTAATGGTGTGAGAACTGGAAATGTACCCGACCATAAAGTTAAGGCTAAAAGAACAGGAAATAATCAATCTTGGTTTCCTGAAAATTGGACGAATAAAGATATAGAAAGTGCAGGACAACATGTTGCTAGTCAACCAAACTTTGCTAGTGCTAAAGATGGAGAAGTTATTTTTGGTGAGTTTAATGGAGTACGAGTTGGAGTAATAAAAACTGATGGAAAACCTGCAACTATATTCCCAGATGCAACAAAACAGCCATAAAGTATTAGGAGGAGAATCATGGAATTAAAAAAAGAAATGGATGCTATTTTAAAAAAAAGAAAAAGCTTAAATATAAATGATGATTTTGGAATAGAAAAGTGTTGGAATGAAATGACGGTACTTTTAACTCAAAATGAAGATGAAACAATAGATTATCTTAATGAGTGCAATGAAGATGATCTATATTATATCAGTGAAATTTTTGAAGATATATCTGAACAACTTCAAAGCGAAAGATTTATTACTTGTTTAAGAAACCTTGATAAAAAATTTCCTAAGTTAGATATGACCAAAGATATTGATATTGCTGAAAATTATATTGAAAACTAAATAAAAAAGGCACTCAATCACAAGACTGATAATTAAGTGATTGAGCCTTGATAGTAAGGAGTAATTTCACTAATCAAGTTGCCAGTAGCTAACAAAAGCTGTCGCTACAGATTGAGAACAAAAATACTTGTGCTGGACATATCTTTTTGTAATCCTGACGAATAGAAGCTACAGATATTCAAACTTTTTTTCATTACCTTTTCATGACAAAGAATAAAGAACGTGATAGAATACTACTGAACAAAGTGAGGTGAAAATTGTGGTCGCATTTATTATTTATTGGGCAGCAATCCTAGTATGTATTGCATGGGGTGTGTTGAGTCTTGGTTTTTCTGTTTTTTATCTATCGCGCAAGGAAAACGGAAATCTTTGGGCTTTTGCTCTATTCAACGTATTAGCAGGTATCGTATTAGCTATTGTATTAGTTATTTATAAAACTTGGGATTTCGATATCACAACGTATTCAAGTCTGATTTATGCTGTTCTAGCATCATATGGTGTGTTAACAGTCCTGCAGGCTATCTTAGGTCGTGAACCGAAAGCACCTGCAAAAGCTTAATAGCAACAAAGAGATTGAGAGGGGTCACTGAAATTGAGTGCCCCCTCTCATTTTTTACTTAGCAAGACTGCTAAACTCCTTTTTCTAATCTATATATTCGTCTTTTTTCCCTTTTATTGTCCATATCTGGTGCGTTCGATTTCATAGATGAATTCCAGATTGTCGTTAACAGCTGCTTTTAACTCAATACCGTGTCCTTGACCATAGGTGTAATCCTCGTTTGTAATCATTACGATACTATCTAAATTCAAATCATAAACAAAGCTTGTTTTCAGAGTTGTTCCATCAGAGTAGATAACCCGGTGCTGCTCCAATTTATTGGTATAATCAGGATGCTCAACCAGCAGCCATTCTTCCGACTCTAGATAAGCTGCCCCGCCCTTCATTTGCTCAAAAAGGGTTATTTCTTCCAAACTAAGCTCAGCCTTTCTTCTGTTGACATAGTAAGGCCCCGGTTCAAAGAGCAGGCCATAGCTGTCAGCCTCAGCTTGAACCTCATCGTGACTGCTATTATGATTTTCTACCATAGTTGTTGTCGGTGCTTCATAGTATAACCCCGGCGGCAGACCTTCTTCTTCAGATGCTTTATCCTGCATCTCCTGATATTTTTCCAGATAGCTAAAGTTATAATCTCCTATTTTTTCAACTGAATTATTAGGTTGTCCTTCTTGTCTCTGTTCCTCTTTACTTGGTTCCGTCGCATTATTTCCCGCTGAGCTAACAGTACTACTTTGTGTCGTGTCATTTTTTTGATTAGCTAAGGAACTTGCAGATGCATACTTGGTAATAAGCATCACACCTGTTCCCCCAACAACAATAATTGAAGCGATATTCAGCAATATACTTCTTTTATTTTTCTTCAATAGGATTTCGATCCTTTCTTTTATAGGATTTTTGGAAAAATGAGGGTGAACCCGCATCATTTTTGCTTCTGAACGATTCCACTTAATGAGTGTATGCGCATACTTCTTTTTAAAATTGTTTCCTAATTTAGCTAGTGTAACTTTGTCACACACGATTTCTAAATCACAGCTATAAAAATAATACATCAGCCAAACCAGCGGATTGAACCAATGCAGCCACAAAACAAACAGCAGACAAATCTTCCTTAAGTTATCCCAGCGCTGAATGTGCACCATTTCATGTGTTAGAACAAGCAGTATGCTCTCTTCATCTGAATACTCAAAGTCAGAAGGAAGCAATATTTTGGGTGAAAGTATTCCTGATGTCATAGGAGAATAAATTCGATCCGATTGCTGAATTTTTAGCGAACGAAACAGTTGCTTCTTATATTTTTTTTCTAAATTACCAATCCTAAGTCCTCCTATAGGAAGAGCTTGCTTAGCAATCTTTTGGCTTCTATAGTAGCCAATGAGAATCAGTAACCCCAAAATTATCAGACCGAGTAAATATAGGCCAAGCAATAGATGATTCGATGTGATTGCGGTCTTTAATACTGGTTGAGAAACCGCTGCCTGTGTGTGCGTTTTAACTAGCTGAATCGGCTGATTAATTACCTGTCGGATAAGTACAGTCTCCTTGATTGGATTAGCAACGGACTGGGGAATGCTTACTGTTATAGGAAAAATCAACACAAGGCAGGCTCCTTCCCACAGCATCAAAATGATTTCTCTCGTCATTCGATTGGCAAGAAATTTTCTGAAGAGCAGGATTAAAAGAATCAGGACTGAGCCGTTAATCGTCATAGATAATATTTTATCCAAAATAATCATTGGTCTTCCTCATCTTTATACTCATTAATCAATTTTTCTAAAAAGTGAACATTCTCCTCAGATAATTTTTTTCCTGACACAAATGCTGCAAAGAAATTATCAATAGATCCATCAAACACATCTTTAATCAGCTCATCTGCTTTTTCCCGTTGAACCTCTTCCTTAGAAATTAACGGAACACAGATATAATGCGGGTCTTTTTTCATTACAATTCCTTTTGAAATGCATTTCTTTATTACTGTATAGGTTGTTGTTTTTTTCCAGCCGACCTTTTCTTCTAAAATCATGGCTATTTCTTTTGCAGTTAGCTCTCCCTCTTGCCAAAGAAGCTTTAGTATCTGCATTTCAGATTCAAATAGCTGCAAGATAACCCCTCCTTTTTATTCTATTGCAATAGAATAATTTTATTCTACTACGATAGAACAAAGTTGTCTACTGAATTTTTCAGCTAATTGCTATAACTCTAAAAATATGCTTCTATGTATCTCTCAAAGACACTCTTCTTCCCTTACTTAACTTTCTCTTAGCAAAACATCTGTCTAAATAGCAAACAAAAAAAGACAAATCCGGCTGTATCAGCGAATTTGTCTTTTTTTCCTGTTTAGTTGCTTCATTTCTTAGTTGTTTTTTATTATCTCCGAGTAGAAACTTTTCCACCTGACAACCAACGGAAAATAACGTAGATGATTGCACATGGGATAAGTAACTTAATTGCAAAGCCGATTAGATTTCCTAAAACACCTAGTAACGAGATACCAATAATAATTACCAGTGCGATAACAAAAATATTTTTAATTGTACTATTGTTTTTATTCATTTTCCTGTCCTCCGTCTATTTGAATTAATCTTACCAGTTTTTCTAATGCCTGACGTCCATCGGAGGTCTGATTATTCTTGGACTTTAGACTGATATCGCATGCTGATGTATTCTCTTTATTTATTGGAATCACATCTTCATTCACTGCAAATAAATATTAATTTAACACCTGCTGATAAGCATAACGTTCACCGTCAGGAACATCCAGTAAAATATTTCCCCGCCATTCAAAGCCCGCCTGCTGAATGACCTTCTGCATAATTTTATTTTGGGGATGGGTATCAATACGGATATCCGTAAACCCTTGAAGTCTGGCGGCTGTGATTAGAAAACGGATAAGACTGACAGCAAAACCTTTTCCCTGATGCTGGTCACTGACTGCTATTCGATGAATTGACACATAGCGGGATGCTGTAGTATCCCAGCTTCCTTCCTGAATTTGTTCATACGCCGGATCTTCAGCAGTTAAAAGTGCGCCGGTACCAACAATCTCGTCCTCCAACATCAGTACATAACTGACTGTGTCTGACATATCTTTTTTTACTATTTCGCTATTTGGTCCAGTTCCATCCTGCCATTGAGGAATTCCTTGTAACGCTAGGCCCCTTCGTGCGCCTTCAATAATCGCCATGATTTCATCTAAATCAGCGGCTGCTGCCTGTCTCATATATAATTTCATTGCCCATCTCAGCTCCTCTTGTTTATACAGTTTTATTTTACTATACATCCAATCAAAAGAAGTCCGTTTTGCTATTTTTTAGCTCCTAAAATCAATCTAAACTTTAAGGGAGACTTTTCTCTTTAAGTAAAAAAACAAGTATAAGAGAACGCTAACCTGCGTTTTCCTATACTTGCTTTTTGCAGACCAGCGATTAAACAGCTTCCGATGGTTCATCGTTGTCGCTTTCCCCTTGTCCCTGCTGGTTATTATTGTTGCCGTATTGCTGAGCTCCGCTAAGATTCCCTAGACTTACATCTAGATAAACGGTAAAGTTCAGCGGCAGGTATTGATTGCGGGCACTCATATCCACCACAGTTCCTTTGGCTTCCGCTGAATCCACATAACGGATTTGGTAATTAATGTTTGCTCCTTTTGACTGAAATTCATCATAAAAAAGTTTTTGTAGATCACCTTCCACAGTACCCCGTAAATCTTTGAGATAAGGCTGTCCGGCAGAGTAAACTACTTTGACAGCAGCTTCATCCTTACTGGTCAGCTCTGTTCCGGCAGCAACACTTTGGGAAACAAGTTGCCCGTAAGACATGTTTTCTGTATAGAGTGTTTTTACTTGAATATTCAGCCCTTCTAACGCAGTGGCTGCATCTTCAAGAGTGTATTGAGCAAAGTCCGGTACAATCATCCCTTTGCCAAGAGAGACCGTTACAGTCATTTTATCTTTTTTAGCAATTTTTTCGTCTTTGGCGATATTCTGAGAAATGACTGTATCCAGTGGAACATCATTCGAGCTGACTTCTTCAAAGGTCAAGTCAATCTCATTATTTTTTGCCCAGTTCTCTACCTCCGATTTAGTCTTTTTCGTAAAGTCCGGAACTGTAATGCTCTTTGTATATGTCTCTTTCCCTTTAGAATAATAAAGCTTCAGCTTATCCTTACGACGGTAATTTTCCTTTGTCACTTCACCATTGGTAAATTCCATCCGTAAAGCTTTCCCTGCCGCTTCGGTTTCATGATACTCTTCAATAATCGAGATGTTATCTGTTAGCTGCTCTTTGATCCATTTCTCAGCTTCAGACTTAGACATTGCCATAAAATCCGGCAGCGCCAGCTGTTCCTCCGGGTCTGCTCCTAAGCTGGTTGTTAGTTTAAGCTTAGAGCCCTTTTTCATTTTGGCATTTGGTTTAGGATTTTGACCCAGCACCTGATTGGCTGCTGTTTTATTGTCATATTTTTGCTCCAACTCTATCTTCATACCATTCTCATTAGCCCAGCTTCTGGCTTCTGCAGCTTCCTTACCTGTAAAGTCAGGCAGCTTGATATGAGTCATTTGATAGTAGAAAAAAAATCCTAAACCACAAAGGATAATACTTCCCAGAATAATCATCCGCTTTTTCTTATTTTGTTTCTTTTTATAAGTGGGATCAAATTCAGTTTCTTCCTCTTTGCGCCGGCTCCCTACATTTGGTACTGGCGGTGGCGGCGATGATCGTTCACTTGGTTGAAGCTCCTTTGTTACCCGCTCCCGCAAGGTTGACTGATCAGACGACTGATTTTTTTGCTGACTTCCCGGCTGCTGCTTCCTGTTTGTCTCGGCCCCGTTTCTATTTGCTTCTGGTTTTCTTTCAGAAGCGGTTGACTGCGGTGCTTCTGCAGATCTTTTTTTCTTTTCCGGATCATAATTATCCTTATTGAAGCTTGACAGAAAATCACTCATGCAGCATCAACTCGCCTTGCTTTAAATATAAGGTTTGGTCTGAATGTTTGGCGATTTCATTGGAGTGAGTGACTACTATTACACATTTATTATGAACCTTAGCCAAATCTTTGAAAATATCGATAATTTCCCGTTCCATCCCCTCATCAAGATTTCCCGTAGGCTCATCGGCTAGAATAATATCTACATTAGTCGCTAATGCTCTAGCAATTGCTACACGCTGCTGTTCCCCACCGGAAAGCTGGTTAACCAAACGGTCAGCTTTGGATTTTGTAATGCCAATATAATCCAACAAATTATAGGCAACATCCTTTGGAGAATCCGGCAGCTGATTATCAGTCACTGACATCGCCACCATCACATTTTCCAGAGCAGTCAGATAAGGAACCAAATTGTAGCTTTGGAAAATAATACTGATATCGTCTCTGCGGTAATTTTCGTAGCCAATGTCCTTGATGTTTTTGCCCTTATAAAGAATTTCTCCTGATTTTGGTTCGTCCAATGCACTAATCAGTGATAAAAAAGTCGTTTTTCCTGAACCTGATTGTCCTAAAATTGTATAGAAACGCCCTTGTTCAAATGATGTTGAGGTTTCTTCTAAAATTTTTCTTCTGCGGTCGCCGTCCTGATAAAAATAAGTTACTGCTTTCGTTTCTAAAATTGCCATCGTCATTTCCTCCTACATCATGATTTTCTTGGGATTCAAGCGTAAAATATACATCAGCGGAAGAACTGCAGATGCTAATATGGTTGCTAGTCCTGCTACCAGGAAAGTCACGATATAGCTTAGAGAGAACTTCACTGCATAAGCTTCTGTAATATCTTCCAGACTGATTGACGGTGTGCTGCCCATTCCCGCAATGTAGGCCATGCCGCCATTCGCTGATGAGTTAGCCGTATCGCCCAGCATGTCGCTGCTCAATAATGAATTGGATACCATATCGCCAAGCAGATTTCCCGTGATCAATGAAATGCCCATGGCCAGTATACTGATTGCCAATAATTCGATGACTACTTGGGAAAGAACCCGGTTTCTTCTTTCGCCAAGCGAAAGATAAATACCAAATTCATGTCTCCGGTCTCTAAGGAATAAGACCACAATTAGAGAAATGATGACTAATGTAGCCACAATTGCAATAATAACAACATAGCTTGAAATTTCAGAAAGCTTTTTCATACTTCCGCCAACTTGCTCATATTCATCGGTAGAGGCACTTAGTTTAAAGAATTCAGGAATCAGCGGTTCTGTTTCCTCTTTAAACGCATCTACATCATCTGGATTTTTTAAGATGTAGGTTGGTGTAGCGGCATTCATTGTTTCTTCTGTGTAATCCTCCGTGTAATTGTCCGGAACCAAACGTTTTCCAGAAGCATATTCTAGTGAATTAATCGCTTTAACTGCATTGTTCGGCATATAAATAGTGTTGAACTGATCGGTTGCCATAATTTCACTGTTAATATCCTTTTTCGAGCCGTCATCATTAGCTTTTTTCTCAACCGTTTCAGGCTTAAACAGACCGATAATCTCTACAGGATGATCGTCGCCTTTCATCGCTTCCGACATTCCGCCGTCATCTGTATAGGAATAGTGGTTACCGTCCAACACCATTTGATCGCCCACGCCTACACCATTTTTCTCAGCCAGCTCTTCAGAAATAATAGCAACCGGTTTGTCCCCTTCAATCTCTTCTTTTGTAAAAGTCCGTCCTTCTGTTAGCTTCAGCTTTTTACTGGAGAAATCCGGTGGCGTCTCTAAGTTTGTCCCTTTTAAAAGCACGGCTTTCGGAGCGTTGATTGAAAAAGAGCCGCCCTCCATCTCTAACTCATAGGTCTTTAGATTTTTCACCTGAATATAACCGCCTGTACTATAGTCATATTCCTTAACATATGGAGAGCTGCCGATTTTTTTTATCTCTTCTTCAGACAGTCCTGTTGGGGCCTGAAAAGAATTACCGGGGTTCTCAGCCATAATTTTTTCGTAATCCAAATCGACAGTTGCGGTTGCCCCTAATTCGCTCTTAATTTTCTTTTCCACATTCTGAGTAGACTGCTGAATCGCAATCGCTCCTGCAATTACATTTCCTAATATGAAAATAACTGCAAATAAAATAATTGATTTTCCTTTTCTTCTGGTGACACTTCGAATGGCACGCTGGAAATAATTCATACGGATTCTCCTTTTTATCTTGACTTGATAAAAGAAAGTCTCCCACGATTTAATCCCCAAACCTCATCTGCATATTTTCCTAAAAACTGTTCCTCTGTCAAAATAACGATACACACATCTTCTTCATCCGCCTGTGTTCTTAAATAGTCCATTAGGCATTCTTGTCTAGGAAAGCCTACTCCTGAAAATAAATGATCCAATACTAAAAGCTTGGGTCTGCAAGCCATTGCTTTTGCAAGGCAATACTTTTTCTGAATAAACAGACTACTTTTTACGAGAGGAATTCCCGCTGACTTTTTGTCAATTCCAAAAGCGGCAAGATAGCTTAGGCACTCTTTTTTTCTTTTTGGCTGCTTGATTATCTGCTGATAGTAGTAAATATTTTCCAGCGGTGAAAATTCAGGAATAAAGTTATCCTGTTGAAACACCGTACCAATCTGATCTACAGCTAGTTCGCCATCGTTCAACAACAGAGAATGATAGCGAAGTTCGCCAGAGGTTGGCTTTTCTAAACCAGCCAATACAGCAGCAAATCCACTTTTTTCTATACCTGAGTCGCTTAAGATTAAATAGACACTGCCGCTTTCCAGCTGAATTGTGATCCTTTCAAATAACGCTTCTGCTTTCTCTGCTAATTGATAGCTCACTTCGGTCATTTTTACAATTTCCATCACTTCAGCTCCCCTTTCAACAGTCGATTCCGCAGTTGAAAACGGCCGATTGTATATAGTCCATAGCCACAGGAAAGCATCAAAGCTGCTAAAAAGAACCAGATTTTTTCTGCTGCAATGGAAACTAGGATCACAGCTTCACTGATTGGTTCATCAACATCTGTGTAAACAACCATCTCTGTACTTAGTGAGAAGCTGCTGCTTCCAGATGCAGCTTTTCCAGCAGCGCTGGTTAACAACAGGTCGCCTATAACAGGTGCTAAAAATAGAGAAAGGACTGTACTGATTAATGCAGCTGCAAGTACCAGTAAAAAATTTTCAACTACGCAAGCAATCAATTGCTTTGCTTTTTTCACTCTCAAGGTAGTCAAGTAGCCAACGGCTGACTGCCGTTTATTTTTCTCCAGCAGTGTCAGCCAATAAAGGCTGATTCCGCCAAATATCGATAAGGTCAATAGATAGCTCTTTGCTTGCTGCAGTCCCTGTTTCAGCCAAACTACTTCGTTGTTGTAGGCTTCTGCGTTGCTTTCTACCAAATATTGATCAGACAAACCTTTTTTCTTCAGTTCAGCTGTAAAATCGGAGAGCTGATTCTTATCCTTCAATAGGTAGACCGCACTCCACTGAACCTCTTTTGAGAGCTGCTGGCTAATTTGAGTCAAAGCCTCTGTTGTTGTGTAGATTTCCTCAATTGCGTAGAGGTTTTCTAATTGTTCATAAATCCCCTTAACAGTCAGTAAAATCTCATGGCCATTGGATTGAAAAACAGCCGTATCGCCTATAGACAGCTTGTTCATCTTACTATAATTGCTGCTGATTAAACACTCATTGTTGCTTAATAAATATGTACCTGCTGTCAGCTTGTTTTTCAATTCCTGTTCCAGCTGTTTTGATTCAAAGCCTAAAAGATTTACTGAATTATACTCGGAAACTACTGTTTCTGCTGGAGTTGTTTCGTTCTCTATGTCTTGTGTAGGTCCAAAGAAAATATTGCCTTCAACCGCAACAGAGGATAAGTAATTCGATTCACCAAACCTTTTCAGCTCTTTAATTGTCAGCTGATTAGCTGCTTCTTTTGTTTTTGGAATGATTAATACCTGTTTGCTATAAGAGCTTCTGCTAACTTCAATTTCTCTATCGAAGCTTTTAAGACTGTCGATAAGACTAAATGCTGCTGTTAAAAGAAAAACCAAAAATAAAAATTTGCCAAGTGTGTGTATTTTATTTAGTTTTAGGTTGAAGTATGCATGTTTAAGACTTTGCATAATCGAGGGGTACTCCTTTCTGACTCTTACTTTATCAAATTGATTGTTAACTGAATGTTAACTGTAGAAAAATAGTTCCGGTGAATCACAAGGACTCACCGGTAACGGATGGAAAACTCAAATAGAATGTTGACCCCTGATCTCTTAGGCTCTCAACATAGACTGAACCTCTGCACAAGCTGCAAACATGTTTTACAACAGACAAGCCGATACCGTAACCATCCTGCTTCAGACCGTTCACTCTATACTTATGCTCAAAAATCTGCTGCCTTTTTTCTTCATCTAAGCCATAACCATGATCTTCGATAGCAACAACTATACTATTTTTTTCAGCAGAAACTGAAACATTAACGGCTTGGTTGCAGCCATATTTCACCGCATTATCCAGCAGGTTGGACAGCGCTCGATACAACCAGCGTTCTTTACCGAGAATCTCAAGGGGCTGATCCTCTGCAAATGTAAAATGTAAATCTGGATAAAATTTACGATAGGTGTCGCAAACCTCCGCACAAATCAACGAAACATCCACGATTCCGACTGCTTCATCTTCACTTCCGGCCAAGGTCAGAATATCATCCACCCCATCCGTCAGTCGTGAAAGAAGACGCAAATCATCTTCTGTATCCTCCTGTTGTTCCAGATTTGTTTTTAATACTGCAATTGTATTTTTTTGATCATGGGTCATGTAGCTGCTCAATCGTTTGTAGTCCTCCAGACTAGCTGCATAGTTTTCCCGCAGCGTATCTAGAGCTTTTTGGATGCCATTGTCCAAGTTTTTCAATTGAGAATCTCCATCAATCATCCTCAGCTCTTCAATAATCGAAATGGTCTGTTTGGTTTGAATTCGCTTCAAAATCATCCATAAAATCATTGTGGACAGAATCAATATACCGCAGATAACCCCAACAATTATCGGCAGATTCTGAGAAAAAGACTGAATATAAAAATCATTTAACTCAGCAGTACTGATAATAGATGCCGCATTGACATCAATTACTTCATTTTCTAGTGCACTCACCTGTTCCTGATTACTCATCACATACACGCTGCTCCCTAAAGCCGTTCCTGTGTCTACTGAATTTAAGGATTCCCGCCACATATAAAAGCCGCCGACAATCGCCCCTGTGATAACTAGTGAAAATATACCAATGACTATTCCTATTTTCATGTTCATTCGCATAATTGATACCCCTTCGCTCGAATTGTTTTCAATAATTCCTTCCCGGCAGATGCTGCCAGTTGTTTCTTTAGCCTGGCCATATGAACCCGTAGAACAGAGGAAAAGGGATCGAAACTCTCATCATAGATATGCTCGGCAATTTCCTCCATCGAAACAACTGCTGGTGATTTCTGTGCAATATATAATAGAATATCAAACTCCTTTGGCTTCAGTACGACTGTATTGCCCTTAAAGGAAACCTCCCGTTTTACTGTATTGACCAAGAGACCGCCAATTGAAATATTTGGTGACGTTCGGCCGTGAAAACGCCGAACAACTGCCCGGATACGCGCCATCAGCTCTACGAGTTCAAACGGCTTTACTAAATAATCATCTGCTCCGTTATCCAGTCCCTTTGCCCGTTCTTCAATCTCATGACGGGCAGTGACGATAATAACAGGCGTCTCAACGCCAGCTTCACGTAGAAAAGACAGAACAGACAGTCCATCTTTTCCAGGTAAATTCAAGTCCAGTAAAATGGCATCATATTCTGTAATATAAGCTTTCTCTTCTCCTTCTTCACCTGTAAATGCTAAATCTACTGAAATATTTTCCTTCACCAGACTTTTTTTTACTGATAGTGCCAGTTCTCGATTATCCTCAACAATTAGAACCCTCATTATAGATTCCTCCCCTAGTTTACTCACATTCATTTAACCAAAAATTAAAAGAGTTTTGTGCCTTTTTACACAAAATCTCTTGATTATTCACAAAAAAATTACAATTACATACCATAGCCAACAATCTATAAAATAGTTATTAAAGTATTTCATTTTTTGACAGTAAGGTCAATGCCCCCTTCTGTTCAAACCTCGAATCAGAAGGCTTACTCTTTTACTTAATCTAAATAAGAGAATCAGGAATACAGCGGTTTCAACAGTCTAAAATATTAATAAACCTGCTATTTTTATTTTTCTTTAGTTTTCAGCTTGACACATGAACATGCATTCATATATAATAAACATGAAGATATGAACGGTTATTCATGCAAGTGTAATCATTACTATTTATTAACTGAGAGGATGAGGAATCATGGAACACACACATACAAAAGAACATACACATGAACAAGGCGGCTGCGATCACGAACATAATCATGACAATATGCCTGTTGTATTATTTTTTGCAGGATTAGCTGCCTACCTGGCTGCCTTCTTCGTTCCTGAAGAAAACCTGCTGCGGACTCTTTTATATATTTTCTCTATGTTGTCAGCTGGTCAGCATGTCATCATCGAAGGCTTTGGCGATACTGTGAAAGACAGCTTGAAGCAGAAGAAGTTTCTGCCTAATGTGCATATCCTTATGACACTTGCTGCGCTAGGGGCATCAATCATTGGAGACTTTGATGAAGGAGCTCTATTAATTTTGATTTTTGCCGGCGCTCATTTCCTTGAAGATTATGCCGAAGGAAAAAGCAAACGGGAAATTACTAACCTTTTGAAGATGAATCCTACTGAAGCACGCCTGATTCAAAAGGATGGGACAACCATTTCCGTTGCTGTGGATACATTAAAAATCGGTGACACGCTTCAGGTCTTGAACGGCGATCAGATTCCAACTGATGGCGTAATTGTTTCAGGAACTTCAGTTGTTGACGAGTCATCCATCAACGGAGAGAGTATACCAAAAGAAAAATCGGCTGGAGACTTTGTATTCGGCAGCACGATAAACGGCAACGGCTCTTTTACAATGGAAGTTACTAAAGATAGTCAAGACACTGTTTTTGCAAAAATTATTCAATTGGTGAAGCAATCTCAAAATAATATGTCTAAAACAGCTACTAAAATCAAGCTATTGGAGCCTAAATATGTCACTGCTGTTTTGATTATTGTTCCTTTATTCATTCTGTTAGCACCTCTTCTTTTAGGCTGGAGCTGGGAATTAAGCTTTTATCGCGGCATGGTGCTTCTCATTTCAGCTTCTCCCTGTGCACTAGCTGCTAGTGCTGTACCAGCAACACTTTCTGGTATTTCCAATTTAGCAAAGCGCGGGGTACTTTTTAAAGGCGGTTCCTACTTGGCTAATTTAGCAGATATCAAAGCTGTGGCTTTTGATAAAACCGGTACGTTAACTGAAGGAAAACCAGTGGTTACAGATTATTATTTCCATACGGAAAATGCTCAGGTAGAAAAGGACTGGATCCAATTACTCTCTTCTATGGAAAAAACAGCGAACCATCCCTTGGCCGCTGCGATATTGGCTAAATTCCCAGCTGGGAATGATTTATCATTGGAGGTCTCTAATGAAATCGGTAAAGGCTTAACTGCTGAGTATGCTGGTCAAACCTTTAGCGTTGGTAAACCTGAATTATTCGAAAATACTCCTGTGATTATCGAAAGAAAAAAAGAACAGTATGCGTTGGAAGGAAAAACCGTTGTCTACTTTGCTGAAAATGCAGAGGTCGTCGGACTGATTGCTATGATGGACGTGCCAAATCAGCAGGCTGAAGAAGTCATTAACTATCTGAAGACACAAAATATCCATACTACAATGATTACTGGTGATGCGGAAAAAACAGGACAAGCTGTAGGCAAACTTATCGGTATTGATGAAGTTGTCGGCAATGTACTTCCAGAAAACAAATCACAGATTATTAAAGAACAGCAACAGCAATATGGTATGACTGCCATGCTGGGAGACGGCGTCAATGATGCTCCCGCCCTAGTTGCCGCTGATATCGGCTTTGCGATGGGAGACGGCACTGATATTGCAATTGACGTGGCTGATGCAGTATTAATGAAAAATGATTTGAAAAAGTTCAGCTATGCGCACAAAGTAGCAAAGCGTCTAAATAGAATTGTCTGGCAAAATATCATCTTTTCAATGTTGATTGTTGCCATGCTGGTCATTTTGAATCTTCTAGGAAAGATGGATATCGCTATTGGTGTTATTGCCCATGAAGGCAGTACCTTGCTAGTCATCCTAAATGGTCTGCGCTTGTTGCTTCCAGTAAAAGAATAGAAAAAACGAAAGAGCCAAACAAAACGGATGATTCGTTTTGTTTGGCTCTTTTCATTCAAATAAACACTACAGAGAAAGTACTGCTTATTGGGTCTCACCTCAACTTAGCTTTTCAGTATAGTATGCTTATTTCCAAGAATATCAACTCTTCGTACTTTATTACCTAACCATTGCAGATAGCTAAACATCACGTAAAGGGCTGCGGTTTGGACAGCTACCGACTTAGAAGCTATTCAATACTTTCAGTATTTCATAACAGTTTTATCTTCGATGACCACCGGTTCTATGACCGCCGCCATGGTTCATTCCATGACCATAGCCTTGTCCCTGAGTAGCTGTTGCCCCTGCTTCAGTGTTGCTGTTTGACTGATCCGTCGTGTTCGGCTGGTTCTGTCCCCAGTTAATACAGGTTCCGTCACAACGGTTGTTATGGTGACCGGTTCCATCACACAAGCCTGCGCCTTGAACGCTATTAGCCCAGCCATTCGTTTGCGCTCCTCCGTCATTGACACATGAACCGTCACAAATGCCAGTTTGATGCAGGCCGCCATTACAAATTCCTACAGAATTTACGGTTGCTTCAACTGGAATAGTCGCTGTTTGCTCTTCGTCAACTGCACGGCTACGGGTAAGCGTAACACCTACCTGTTCTCTACAATAAGAAGCTTTTCCAGCCTGAGGTCCTTGCTTCGTTACTCTCCGGATTGTTCCACAGTGCCATTCAGAAATCCCTGCTTCAACGACATTGGAAACAGCTTCTGTTTTTGTGGGGATACCACCGACAACCCCAATTATCAGCATACCCAATATGCCTGAAATCAAGACTTTTCTCCAAAGCTTTTTCATTTTTTTCACCTCGTTTCTTTCTCTTTTATTAAGTATAAAAAGAAAGTATGGCAAAAATGTGACAAAGTCCCTTTTTCTGACAAATCCGCTGCTACTCTTTTATCGGCAGCCAAATAGTTACCGTCACCTTATTTCCCCCATGAGGGTTCAACTCAATTTGTCCATGATGCCTGCGGACAATTTGTTGACAAATGGCTAAACCTAAGCCAGTCCCCTCTTCCGGCTTTCTATTGCCTCTGTGAAAAGCTTGGAACAGCTCCTCTTTCTTTAAAGCAATATCTGAATTACTTGTTTGATTTTCAAACCTAAAACAAAGCATGTTTTCTTCAGCGCTAATTGATACTTCTATGCTAGAATCTTTTTTTCCGTATTTATGTGCATTGTCCAATAAATTCTTAAACAGCTGGACTAAGCGGACGTGATCTCCTTCAAGATAAACTGGCGTTTTCAATTGATTATCTACTACCAGCTGCTGATTTTTCTCTGCCATTTTTCTGCGGTAGCCTCGAATACTATCTTCAATAACTTCAAGAGGATCAACTGTTTCAAAGATCAAGGAGAATTCGACAGACTGCAAACGGCTCAACTCCAGCAAATCATTAACTAAATGCTCTAGATAGCCAGCTTCCTTCAACAGCTGGCTGTGATACATTTGTTGTTCCTCTGGAGAAGTTATCAGTTCGTCTGCCAATGCTTCTAAAGAGCTTTTCATCACAGTAACCGGTGTCCGCAATTCATGAGAGATTTGTGAAAGAAACTCTTTTTCACTTTGTTCTTTGTCCTTACGTTCCTGTTCGGCTTTCTCTAACCTTTGACTTAAAATAGACAGCTTATCTGCCAACTCATTTAATTCATCCCCAGTATTGATTGTCAGCGGCGCGGGATACTCCTCTGCAATTAGTTGCCCTGTGTAATGCTCCATTTCTTTTATGGGAGAAACGAAGCGTTTTGCGAGCTGAACGGATAACAGAATACTTGCTGCAAGAGCAATCAACAAGCTAAACAATAAAATTAAATAGCCATTTATTTGATTTTGATGAATATTGGCAACATCTGAGACAATAACCACTACACCAGCAAGCTGGTTATTTACAAGAATTGGGAACGCACTAGCTACAGATTTCAACTGGAAAAAACCGCCGCTTTTGACTACCTGCTGCTGCTTATCTTGAAGAACCTTTTCGGCCAACGCCCTACTTTCCGGCGACAACTCTTTCTCAGCAGCTGCACTATTATGATGACCACTACTGGTCAAGCTGTTAAGCTCTGCATCCAAAACCCAGACACTATCACCAGCAATCTGATTGATAAAATTAAGGTAGGCACCATATCCCATCATGGCACCATGCTGATTCCTTCGATTGCCTGTAGATTCGTTGCTCTGATTCTCAGAGAAATAGTCCGTCATTGTTTGCTGAATGATTTCGCCCCTGTGGGTGACCTCTTCTACATGAAGATCTTCTGTCTGCTTTGAAAAAATGACGCTGAATAAAATACCAATAATCACAGTCATCATAATCAGTAGAAAAGAAAACAAGAGCACTAGACGCTTGAAAATTTTCTTTTTCATTGCTCCACCTCTAATGCATAGCCTGCACCCCAAATTGTCTTTATCCGACAAGAGGATGTCCCCTCATTCAGCTTAACCCGCAATCGTTTGATATGACTGTCAACTGTTCGGGGATCACCGAAATAATCCAACCCCCAAACGCTGTCCAATAGATTTTCTCTTGAAAAGACCTTCTTGGGAAATTTAACAAATAACACAAGCAGCTCAAATTCCTTTTTCGTTAATCTCAACCTCTGTTGGCCTATGAAAACTGTCTTTGTATCCAAATCTATCGTAATATTGCCGTAGCAGATTTGTACTTCCTTACTCCCTTTTTCAAAATCAATTCTGCGCAGCAGTGCGTTAATCCGGGCGATGACTTCCTTTGGTGAAAACGGCTTAACAATATAATCATCTGCCCCAATTTCCAGACCTAAAATCCGATCAGCATCTTCTGTTTTTGCGGTAATCATAATAATCGGAGTAATAGATGTCTCCCTTATTTTTTTACAGATACTGTAGCCGTCAACATTAGGCAGCATAATATCCAAAAGGACCAGCTCAAACGTATCCGAATGAAATGCCGCTAGCGCCTCAGCGCCATCATATACATGAACACAGCCGTACCCGGCCTGTGTCAGATACTTTTCCAGTACATCAACAATTTGACGATTGTCCTCAATGATTAATACTTTCTGCATAAATTCTCCTTTAATTGCAAACTTCTCATGCTTTAATTTTTTTTCATCTTATCTAAGTATATAAGAAAGTTCAGCAACTATCAGCACTTTCCCACAAGAAATAGTTTTCATCTCAATTTTTGTACCTTGACTTTCTTATCAAAATAAGGTAACCTTCTACCGACAGACAGTCTATGAAGGAGGCACTCATTATGCGAGTTGTTAAGGATCCAGAAATACGAAAAAATGAAATTTTAGATGCTGCCGAAGAACTTTTTGAAACCCAGGGATTTGATGGAACCAGCACAAATCAGATATTAGAAAAAGTAGGAATTGCCCGCGGTACCCTTTATTATCACTTTAAATCAAAAGAAGATATTATGGATGGGCTGATTCAGCGTTACAACAACCGAATTATGGATAAAGCAAAAAAAGCTGCCGGCGATAAGAAACAGCCTGTTTTTCAGCGAATCCTTCAAGTTATTTTAGCATTAAACGTGAATCAGGATGGTGTCAGGGAACACCTTCACAAACCTCAAAATGCTCTGATGCATCAGAAAATCCAGAAAATGCTGATTAGCAGTGTCACACCAATTCTCGCTGAATTGGCTGAGGAAGGAATTAGCCAGAAGGTGATGGAGAATCCTTACCCATACGAAACGATGGAAATGGTTTTGGTCTACGCCAGCGCTGCCTTTGACGACGATGATACAGTAGCTATGACTGAGGAAGAACGGCTAGTTCGTGCCCATGCGATGGTCTTTAATATCGAACGCCTTTTTGCTGTAAAAGATGAACAGCTCAGTAAGCTTTTAATGCAGATTTTCACTAAATAAACAAGCATAAAGGATGGGATAAGATGAAAACAGCAGTAATTACCAGTAGTGTAGACTTGACAGAGGGCGGCTGTAACGCCTGCGGTATCGTAGAATGTGTTTCCTACACACTTACAATTGATGGCCGGGAAATTCCTTTAGATGAGCTTTCTGTCAGTTCCTTAGTTATGACCGTCGTTTTAAAAAACGGCTTTAAGCAGGAAATGAAAATGGATGTGCTGGATGACTACCTTTCGTTTACTAAAGAAGGTTTTGAAGTGAGTCTATTTGAGGAATACGATGAGTTAACTTATAAAGGACCAGAAAAAGAAATTCGCACACCTGATAGAATCGAAGATACTAAAAAGCTGACGGAAAGAGTCAACGAAATTCTCAAAACTATTTTCCAATTAGATGAGTTAAGCTTTGAGTATTAATCTCACTGACTGAATAAATGAAAAAAGAGCGCACATGTTTTTGTCGGTATACGGGAAAAGCCGGCGGTGACAACTAGGAAAAGGTTTAAAAAATTATTTTTGTTTTTATCCTTATTTCGAAAAGCACTGCTTCTATCCTCTATCGTCCATTCACCTATAAAAAAATAGATGTTCGGAATTTTAATCATGAGGATGGGACAGAAGTGTTTAGTCCCCAGAAATAAGGAAAAATTTACGGAATTGACAGGAAACACGAATGTGAGCCAGTCGATATTGACTGATTCTACCTGGTGTTCTTCAAATTTTGTGACTTTCGGCTTATTTCCGAAGGTCTTGCTCCTGCGGTTACTCGTCGCAGTTAAGTGCTTGGTGCGTGCTACTGCGGTTACTGTATGTGCTACTGCTCCCACCGCTTATCCTACTCACTATACAACTCTTATTAAAAATTTTATTCCTCACCTGTTCCACTGCTTCGAATTTCTAATTTTATTTTCCCGTTCAGCTGGTGCAAAAGCATATAGCTACATATTGATCCTTATTTCAATGCGATTTTTTGAAAGATTTGCTCACGCTTTTCAGTAAGATGACTGACAGACCAAATTCTTATGATTTTTTGAAAATGAGCAGAAGCCGTCAAACCAGCGGTGCCGCATCATGGTAAGCTTGTTTTAAGGAGGTGCTGATTATGCACGCATGGGAAGCCATACAAAAAACTGTTGACTACATTGAGAAGAATTTGACAACCTCACTGCCTATTGAAGAACTGTCTGAAATAGCTAATCTCTCGCCCTTTTACTATCAGCGGCTTTTTTCCAGACTTGTAAGAAAACCAGTAAAAGAATATATCAAATACCGGCGTTTAGCTGGTGCGGAAAAAATGCTCAAAAACAAACAACTGAGAATCATTGACGTTGCTTTAGAGCTAGGATTTAACAATCATGAAACCTTTACCAGAGCATTTAAAGAAGCTTATAATATGACTCCTGAAGCATACAGAGAGAATCCTGTAATGCTAAACCAGTTTGATAAACCGGATCTTGTCTTGAACTATGTGATGGTTGATGAAGGTGTCCCTCTAATCAGCGATGGTCTAATTTTAGAATTCAACAGAAAAACGCTTGAAAAACCTATTCATTTTCTAGGTTTTGAAGGATATGTACCCATCCAAGGACAAATGCCGAACGGCGAAGCTACAGGAGTGGATATTCCCGGAGAAGTTTGGGGAACCTTCCATAAAAATAAACAAGATATTCCTCGAATTACTAACGGACGGGAGATTGGTGTTGCTTACGCAGGAAATGCTCCTGAAGGACATTTTACTTATTATGCCGGCGCTGAGGTTGGAGAAGATGTCACAGACAGCCGCTTTCAGAGCTGGCAGCTGCCTGCCAGAGACTATATTGTCTGCGGCTTTGAAGCTGAAAACTTTGAGGAGCTTGTCACGGTTGCTATTAATAAAGCCGTTAAATATTGCGGATTTTGGCTGGAGAAACATCATTTGACCATGGAGACCTATTCTCCAGAGCTTTATTATGACAGCTCTCCAGAAGCCTCTTATATGGAATTTTGGCTGCCGGTTATTACACTGGACAAATAATCAACAGCTCTTGCTAAAAACTCCCAGTTCAACTTTATTCTCCAAAGAATGTTTCATTAAGCTTTCTTAATGTAGTGAACTATTTATTCTCACAGCCTATGAGTCAGGAAGCAAGAGATGGGAGAATACAACAAATAGAAGAAACCACCCTTCTAACAAATTATAGTTGGGGTGGTTTCTTTTTTTATCTATTATCGTATTGGTTCTAGCTCTATGTTAGATCGTTCAATAGGTTGTGACAGAAATGGTCAGCTTCAAGCACCAGGTAGGTACTTTTCAGCATCTGTTCTGCTTAAAAGAGCAATCACAGTGATTCTAAGCAATACGGCAGAAATTCTGAAAATGACAGAAAACACGAAGGTAAGCCATTCGGTGTTGACTGATTCCTACCTGGTGTTCCACAAATGTTTGAAAAATACCGGCTTATTGCCGAAGAAATTGCTTCTGCGATTACTCGTCGCAGTTAAGTGTCCGTATGTGTTACTGCCATACCCTTTATTTGATTTCAAGAATACTAAAAGTCTGGGAATTTACTTAGGTCACAGACCATTTCAGTATACTATAGTCTATTTTTAAAGACATACCTTTGAATTACTTTTATTAGCGGGTTAGAAGTAGAAAGAGCACAAGAATGATTATATCTAGCCTCTTTCTACTCATCAGTTCAACATGATAATGAATTGCTTACTTATACATTTCGATTGTTTAGTACTAAATCTTTTGATATTGGTCGGTTAATTATAGGGAAATTACACTACACTCTTTTTTTACCAAAATATATAAGGAAAGCCACTACCAAGAAACAAATTCCCCAAATGATAAAGCTGCTGTTTGATATAATCCCTGTCCTTGGAAGTGTGTTTCTCGTCTGCTGCTTGGTATTGTTTGTCCAATTAGTATTTGAATTTGTTGTGCCAATCGGTGTATTTTTCTTCGCTATTTCTTTCTTGTTTGATTGACTATTTTTTACTTCAAATTTGATTGGTGTTGCATCTAATTGATAGCCAGTTGGTGCTTTCGTCTCAATCAATTCATAGATTCCATCACTAAGACCTTGAATTAAAACTGTTCCAGTTTCATCTGTAACGATTCTCTCTTTGATAACCTCTCCACGTTCATCAACTAGTTTAAATTCAGCATTGGACAATGTCTTACCTGTCTTACTATCAACTTTTTTTAGTAGTATTTCTCCTGTTTCTGCTTTTGTTTTAGGCTGATAGCTATTCTTAAAGACTGGTACTTCTCCTGCTGGTACATTTTTGTATGTGACTTTCGCTTCCAGCTGTCCGCCTTTATCCGCTACTGTTACAGTCGCTTCATAGATTGCTTGGTCATAGCTCATTCCGGTTTCCTTCGTATCCGGAATCACTT
>NZ_JBXPBP010000023.1:0-49791 GCF_056924295.1 Enterococcus sp. LJL128
TTAACCCCTGTCAGCTCTAGTATCTCTTTTGTTGTCTTTCCTTCAATTTTCAATTCAATTACTTTCTCTTTGACTTCAAGAGAATACGCCATTTTTTTCTTCATCAAAAGCACCTCCGCTAAATTTATTATATAAAATAAATTCAACGGAGGTGCCTCTTTTTTATATTCTCATTCTTGGGGGTCAGTGCCATTTCGTCCCGACCTTGTTTTCTTATTATTTTATAACTATAGTACCGTTATATTAAACCTTATATTGTCTATTTGTTTTTCTTAATTTGAATCGTTTCCTTTTGAAACCTAAACAATCGAAAATGATAGATTACTGTGAATGCTTGTCTGTATCTTTTGGTTCTCCATAAACATTGACACTACTGTGGGTTCCTTTTTTAGTAAAGTTCTCAATAAGTTCCTTTACATCTAAGCCAGTTGTTTCTTTCAATGTTTCCTGCGTTCCAGCTAGTAGGTTCGTTGCATAATTAGTAATACGGTTAGCTCCGGAGTTTTCACCGCCGGCTCCTGTGTCAACTACTGAAATCTTATCAATATTTCCTAAAGGCTGTGCAGCTTCCTTCATCAGGTCAGGCAGCATTTCCAGTACCATACTTAAAACAGCAGCCTCGCCATATTGTTTAAAGGCATCCGCAATTTTTTCTTTTGCTTCTGCTTCTGCCGCGCCACGGGCTAGTGTTGCTTCTGCCTGCGCTTGACCAGCAAGACGTGTCTGATTTGCCTCGGCTTCTGCTAATGATTCAATTCTAAAACGTTCTGCCTCTGCCTCGGCTACCTCTCTTGCTTTTTGTGCAAGTGCTTCCTGCTCTTTTGCATAACGGTCAGCATCAGCTTTTTTCTTCACTTCAGAATCGTATTGTTTCTCGCGGCGAGTAATTTCCTTTTCTTCCAGCTCGATTTGCTTTTGACGCTCAATGACCTTAACTTCCATTTCTTGAGCAATAACTTCTTGTTGTGCCCGGGCACTTTCCAAGTTATAGGCTTGATCGGCTTTGGCTTTAGCAATATCCTGTTCTTCTTTATAGGTTGCCAACTTCAATTCTTTCTCTTTTGAGGCTTCCGCGATTTCTGCCTGTCTTTGCAGCTCAGCCTGCTGAGATTCTTTTTCGGCCTCTGCCTTTTTAATCCGTGTTTCTTTCCATGCTTCAGCTTCAGCAATATCCGCATCGCGTTTGACTTGAGCAATTCGAGGTTTACCTAGAGAATCCAGATATCCGTTTTTATCACGAACTTCTTTAATTGTGAAGGATACAATGATTAAACCCATCTTAGCCAAATCGACACTTGCAACTTCCTGAACACTTTGACTAAACTTATCTCTGTTTTGATATATTTCTTCGACGGTCATTGAACCAAGAATTGAGCGTAAATGTCCTTCAAGGACTTCTCTTGCTTCATTTTCCAGTTCTTCCCGTGTTTTACCTAAAAACTGTTCGGCTGCTGTTGCAATTTCTTCAACTGATGAGCCGATTTTAATAATCGATGTCCCATCACACATAACGGGAACCCCTTGTTCCGTATAAACCTCTGGTGTGGAAACATCCAGCTTGCTTGATAATAGACTAATCCGGTTGGAACGCTGAAATACTGGAAGTACAAAAGCTCCGCCGCCGCGGACAATCTTAATTTTATTACCTCGGTCATCGGCATGAACATTTTTTGTTCCTAAATAGCTTCCGCTAATGATTAGCGCCTCATCCGGCTTAGCTGTCTGATACTTCGATACAAATATAATCAGTACCATCAATAAGACAAAAGCAGCTAAAGCAACTGGTATCAAAATCCCAAAACTCATATTTTTTCTCTCCTCTTTCACTAAAATACTAATTGTTTCATTTCATCTGCTTATCTGAAACCTGACCTAACAATTCAGTATCAAATAAGCATTCCTTTTACAACTCATTTTCACACTCATTTGCAAATAAACTTTTTATTTATCAAACAGAGAAAAATAGTTGCTGTAGAGGTCTTTTGCTTCATCTCGCGAGTTTCCCGTTTAAATCTTAATGCTGTTCTCGTAAGGAACAACGTAGCAAACACGATTCGTTACTTCTATGATTAGTACCTTGGCACCCTTTTCAATGACTGCTTCCTGCGGACTATAGAGAGCTGCCGGTCTACTCATCGATCCAGTTACACTTTGCAATTGAATCTCGCCCATACCTGAAATTGGGATGGGGGTAATGACCACTGCAACCTGTCCTTCCATGTCCTTCTCTGAAATTGAAATCGTCGACTCAGCATTTCGCATTGGTGCAAACAGATAAAAATTCATCAGAAAAACAAGCACCATTGAGACAGCTGCACCACCTGCAAAGATCAGAATATGACTCCAATCAGTCAAGTATTCTCCTAAATAGCCGAACAGAGAGGTGAACGCCAGCCATGGAATAATCAGCATCGGATCAACTGGTCCGTCAAAATCGAAAATATCTCCGATCAATAGTAAAATCACTGCAAGCCCCGCACAAATGATCAGAACATATAAATAAATCGTCTGAAGCGGTATCCCCTGTATCACTTTCTCACTCCCTTTCCTGTCCGATGTTATCTATATTCTACCAATGTTTATTCAAAAATAACAGGATAATATTGATGATTCCAAGCATTAATATGATTTTTTCCTTTGTATTTTCTTTTATAAAAGGGAGGGAATCTATAAAATCAGTTACATTTAATAACAAATGAATCATAATCAAAAAATAATTCCTTCATATCTTAAATAAGAGAATAAAAACAGACAGAAGAGTAAAATCAAGTCTTCTGTCTGCAAAACATTAATTTTTTATTAAGAAAAAATGAAATTATTCATTGGACTTCAAGGCATCAATCATGTCGATTTTTTTCAATTTTACGTGCATCAGTATCATAACTAGTAAGGTAAAGAAGGCTGTAATTAACGCAGAATATGCATAACTTTCCCAATGAATCGTTGGTGAAAACATCAGCATGTCAACCTCTACTGTTTCTAGAACATACCGATGGACAATTTTACCCAGCAGCGAGCCAAACAGAATACCTAGCAGTGTTAAAATGATATTTTCCCGATACACATACATAGTTACTTCCTGATCATAGAAACCTAACACCTTTACTGTTGAAAGCTCTCTAATCCGTTCAGAAACATTGATGTTTGTCAGATTATACAAAACAATGAATGCCAGTAAGCCTGACACAATAATTAGCACCCAGACAACAACAGTCAGACTGCCTACTGTATCATTGAGCGCCTTACTTGATGTAGAAAGAAAGGTAACATTTAGCACACCAGGAAGCGCCAGCAGCTGGCTGCCGATAGTTTCTTCAGCCTTTTTCGAAGGCTGCTTATCGAATAAGAGAAAGTCTGTATTATAATCTGGTTCCTTCCCTATAATTTGTCGATAAAGAGTAGGAGTTAGGTAAGCAAAATGACCCGTATAGTTTTCAGCAATACCAGTAATTTTAAACTGGAACTTTTGATTATCTGCATTTTTTAAAGTGAGGTCATCACCAATCTTATAACCAAATAATTTAGACAGTTTTTCATTAATGATAACACCGTCATCTGTAAGTGCATATTTTTCCCCTGTTTGCCGATTTGCAAATGTGATAAATTGTTCTACCTCTGTTGGTTTCTCAGGAACATAAATCATCACATCTTGAGCCGCTTGCCGCCCTCTATGGCTGGTTTCCAGCGTTTCAACATGAAGAGGCATTACCTCTTTCAAGTTACTGGAATTTTTTAGTTCTTTTTGATATGCTTGTTCTTCTTCAGCAGAATGATTCTCTGCTTTAGTAACAACTGCCTGATAATGCCAGACCTTATTATATTGAACCGCCACAATATCTGAAATTGAATCTCTTAAACCAAAGCCAGTAATAATCAAAGACATACAGCCGGCAATTCCTAAAACAGTCATTAACATGCGTTGTTTGTATCGGAAAAGATTTCTTGCTGTTACTTTTTGAATAAAGCTTAGCCGTTTCCAAATCGGCGCTACACGTTCTAACAGAATCCGTTTTCCAGCTTTTGGTGCCTTCGGCCTTAACAGAACAGCGGGTGAGCTAAATAAATCCATCCGCAAGACAAGCATGGATGCGCCAACTGTACATAAAACAGCCAATAATAAGGCAAAAACACTATATCCTAGATACCAAGGTGTCACAAAATCTGGAATATTGTACAGCTGACCGTATGCATCGAATATGATTACTGGAAACAGATAATAGCCTACTGCCAATCCCAATACCGCTCCACACAGGCTGGCAACAACACCATAAAGAAGAAATTTAAAAGCAATTTCACCATCACGATAGCCTAGAGCTTTTAAGCTGCCAATCTCTGTTCGTTTTTCTTCCACCATTCTTGTCATGGTTGTTAGACTTACAAGCGCAGCAATCAAAAAGAAAAAGATTGGAAAGACAACTGCTAATGAAGAAATACGATTTGCATTTTCTTTAAATTCCTTATAACCGGGATTGTCTTCACGGCTAAAGTAATAATAATTGGCCTCCGGCAGCTCTTCCAGCTCCTGCTTCTTTTCTTCCAATGTCTGCTTTGCCTCAAGCAGTTTTGGTTCATTTTCCTTTTTTTGCTTTTCAAATTCAGCAGCTGCTTCATTGTGTTCAGCTTCTCCCGACACTAACTGCCGCTGCGCTTCATCCAGTTGTGCTTGCCCCTCACTCCGAGCCTGCTCAAGCTGTGCTCGTCCGGCGGCAGCCTGATCTTTCCCAGCTGATAGCTGATATTCCGCTTGTTGAAGCTGTTCTTTGCCGGCAGCAAGCTGCTGCTGGCCGTCATTGTATTGGGCAAGCTGCTGATTCAGCAATCCGATTTGCCCATCTATTGTCTGCAGACCAGCTATTGCCTGATTCAATTGTTCCTGAATGCCAGCTATAACAGGATTAACTGCTGCTACAAACAAACCTATATTTTCCTTCAAAGGATTAGCAATCAGCTGTTGCAAAGCTGCTGAAACTGATTCATTCCCCTGCAGCTGAGCTAAAGTACTCTGCCAGCCAGCGGCCTGTTGGGCAACGGCTGCTGCAAAATACTCATCAGCAGTCAGCTGCAGCCCTGTTACCGCAGCTGTCAACGTTTGATACCCATCAAATTGCTGCTGCAAAACTGCAGATGTACTGCTCAGTTCATCTCTTTGAGCCTGTAGCTGTACCAGTGCCGTCTGCCCTGCTGCAATCTGCGGTGCAAGCTCATTCAACTCTGCTTTTTTCTGTTCTAAAAGTATTCTTTGATTGCTTAGTTCTGCTTCTGATTGATCTATTTGAATCTGACTTGCTGTCAATTCATTCTCAGCTGCCGTCATTCGATTTAAAAACTCAGCTTGAGAGGTCTCAAACGCTGTTTTTCCAGCTTCCAGCTCAGCTTTGCTGCTAGCCAATTGACTTTGAGCATCCGCTAAGCTTTTCTCTCCATCTTGAATCTCCTGTTCAGCCTTTATCAGCTCTGAAGCTGCTGCTTCTTTCACTTCTTCTCTACGTTCCTGCGGACGGTCTTTCATCTGTTCTTTCAGACTTTTTACTTCTTTATCTCTAATTTTGTCGTAGCCTTCAGAGTAGCTGGCTTCATTTTTCAGCTTGTCAAAAGTGTAAAGAATCTCTGTATACACAGTACTTTCCATATCCGCTTCTGGAATTACCGCAAAATAGTCCAGTGTTCCCTTGCCCACCGTGGTATTTCCTCTGCTGATATTTTCAATATACTCTGGTGAACGGATAAATCCTACAATGGTAAACTCTCTAGTTTTCAGCTGCTTATCTTTGTCATCGCTATCGGATACAATAAGCCGCTCATTTAGCTTGTAATTGCCTCTTTCAACCGCTAAACTATCCAAGGCAATTTCACCGCTTTTTTCAGGCATTCGTCCTTCCGTTACAACATACTCAATAAGTTCATCTTTAGCTTCAAGATTTTTTCCAATAAACTTTATTCCTACATTTTTGTCTGAAACAAGCACATCTGCTGTGTGCCTAGGCAGAACTTGAGCAGTAGCAGCATTTTGAACTGCTTGAACATCCTTATCGGATAAACCTAAAGAAGAAACGATTTTCCCGTCTGACAGCTTTTGTTTTGAAAAGTAGTTATCAGCAGTTTGTGTCATATCCGGACCAGTCGCTTTTAAGCCGACAAACACCATCACACCTAGAAAAATAATGCCCATGATAGATAAAAAACGAGTTTTTGACTGCCTGATTTCCCGCAAACCAGTTTTAATTAACGCACTTTTTTTCATTTTAAAGACCTACCATTCTATCTCAGCGACAGATACCGGCTGTTCATTGACAACCATGCTGCGGACCTTCGCATCATTGATCCGGATTACCCGGTCAGCCATGGGAGCCAGTGATGAATTATGAGTAATAATCACCACAGTCGTTCCCGTATTTCTTGCAGTATCCTGTAAAATACTTAGAATTTGTTTTCCTGTTTCATAATCCAAGGCTCCTGTTGGTTCATCACAAAGGAGCAGCTTGGGTTTTTTGGCAATGGCGCGGGCTATGGTTACCCGCTGCTGTTCTCCTCCGGATAGCTGCGCCGGAAAATTATCTAAACGCTCACCTAAGCCAACAGACTGCAGAACTTCTACAGGATCTAATGCATCAGCGACAATCTGCGAGGCTAACTCAACATTTTCTTTGGCAGTCAAATTAGGAACCAGATTATAAAATTGAAACACAAAACCGACATCGTTCCTGCGATAGGTTGTCAGTTCTTTACTACTAAATTTAGAAATATCTGTCCCATCAATGATAATTTGCCCCTCATCGCAGAAATCCATACCTCCCAATATATTTAGAACAGTTGATTTACCAGCACCGCTAGGTCCTAAAATAACGGCTACTTCTCCTTTTTCAACGGAGAACGTGATGCCGTCATTTGCAGCAATCGTTGTATCCCCCATATGGTATCTTTTATACTCATTGATTACATCTATATAAGCCATCTACACTCTCCCTTTCTCAATAAAAGTTTATCATAATTAGCTTCTGATTACTTTTATTATCCTTCAATTAAAATTCGAAAAATTCTTTTGCTTTCATTTCTTTTTCTCGTATAATGGAAAAATGAGCGTAATTGCTATAAAGGAGATTATTTATGAGTAAAAAAAAGAAAAGCAGTTCATCCGTTAAAGTTCCGCCAATGGTTTTAGTGGCTGGAGTATTAATTATCCTTGTTCTAGGTGCATTGGGTGTTCAGGTTCCATCCCAGGTTCAGGAATTTTTTGGCTTAGAGTCAACACCTGTTGAACAGAATTTGCCCGCTTCAACTCCGAATCAGGAATCTACTAATCCTGGTCCTGAAGAATTGGGAACAGCAGCCTTTTCTTCCGCTGAAACAAAGGATAGCAAAAAGGGCTGGATTACTTATCACGAATTGGACTCTCTAGGGCGTGCAACTGGAGCAGATGCCTTATTGAAACCAAATATGGTAAATACTGGGACTACTGCCAATCAGGATGTACGTCCCCCGGGCTTCATTTCTGGTAAAGCACCTTATGATCATTCCCGCGGGCACCTAATTGGACGACAATTAGGCGGTTCTGGTGATGACAGCCGCAATCTTACGACACTTTATCAAACGCCTGTAAATTCGCCCTATATGACAAAATACGAAAACCAGATACGTAAAGCCTTGGATGACGGAGAGACCATTCGTTACCGGGTAACGCCAATTTATGAAGGTTCAGATTTGCTTTGCAAAGAAATAGAGATGGAAGCAAAAGGAATAAAAAGTAATACTACAATTAACTTTCGTGTAAAAATTTTGAATGAAAAGTAGGTGGATACAATGAACTTTCATGAAATTCGAGATACTTTGACAACACAGGATCCACATTCCTTTTTATCTGCTGCTAAAATGTTTTCTGAGCAGGAAGAGGACCCGTTTTTTCTTTTTCAGGACAACGCTGAAGAAACCTTTGAAGAAAATGTAAACTTTCTTTCTTCGGAAGAAACCTTATCTTCCGAAGACCTTGATTACTGGAAAGAGCACGATTTCACTATTGTTTGTCAAACTATTGATGGAGATTATATTGGTGGAAATACAGATGAAACCTTTGTTATTCCCAGCTCCCTTTACAAACTGGACATAGAAATCTATCCTTTATTTTTAGCAGATTTCTTTACTGCTTACGAGGAAGGGAAAATCGAATCTAATATCTTACCGCCTCACTCACCAGATAACAATAAAGACTAAAAAAGGGTTGTGTACTGAAAACCAGTACACGACCCTTTTTTTCCTGATTGCTCTATTGTAGAAATCCAGAGAAAAAGTTTATTCACAAAAATATCATGTAGTCTTTTTCAACACAGTTAGACAATCTCGAATATCTGAGGAGAATCTGCTTTAATGAAAAGTGTTGTATGTGTTACCTCAGAAATTTTCATACGTTTTCTACTTTTCATGTACTCTATTAAGAACGTGATTTTCTTTTGTGGTCCTTGTATTTCCATTTCAACATCACCATTTTCTCTATTCTTGACCCAGCCGAAAAGCTCTAAACGCTCCGCCATCAGTTTCGCCTGAAAACGAAACCCAACGTTTTGAACCTTTCCAGAAAACACCAGTTTTTCACGAATCTGCCCACTCTCCGTAAAATCAGGAATTTTTGCTCTATTGACCTGAGTAATAATATATTGATGCTTCAGTCTGCTCAGCAAACTCTGTCTCATACGCCAGCCTCCCTGTCGGTTTTACTAGTATTGTACTATAAAAACCGACTTGCACTAAACAAAAAATTTTGAGTATCCCCTTAACTTTCTTCATGAACACAAAAAGGATCTGGGACAATAAATGTCTCCAGACCCTAAAATCGATTAAACCGTATTTCAAAGATTCTCTAAGCTTCGACGATTGAAGTAACACGTGAATCACAGACAAGCTGCAGGTACCTAACCCTTTGTCTCAATACACAACACTTCTGTTACAATCTCTCGGCTATTTATTCTAATTGATTGATTACTCTGCCCGGTAACGTTCTACACCGTCTAGATATGTTGCTTCTAATTCCATTGAAGGATTTAATACGATAAAGTCTGCTTCACGTCCGCTGGCAATCATACCGCAACGGTCATCAATTTTACAGCTGACAGCTGGCACAAGTGTTGCCATCATTACTGCTTGTTCAGGTGTTGCAATCTCCCAGTCAACAACATTCTTAATCGCTTCTTTCAGCTTAAGAATACTTCCTGCCAGATTTCCTGACTCCAGGCGAGCTGTTCCATCTTTTACAACCACAGGAAATTCACCTAAGTTATAATTGCCGTCAGGCATACCGCCAGCCATCATACAGTCTGTAATTAACGCAACATGATCATGACCAGCTTTTTCCATCAAAATATCCGCTGCATTTGGATGAACGTGGTGTCCATCACAAATTAGCTCAGAAAAGACATGTTTCAGCGACATCAGCGCACCCACCATCCCAGGTTCACGATGATTCAATCCTCTCATTCCATTGTAGGCATGAACAAAAACGCTAGCACCAGACTCCACTGCATCTGTAGCCTGTTCTAAAGTAGCGTCGCTATGTCCCAAGGCTACCACAACACCCTCATCTGTCACAGCTTTGACAAATTCTTTTACTCCTTTACGTTCAGGAGCTAAAGCAATTTTTTTAATCAAACCGCCTGATGCTTCCTGCCATTCATTAAAAACAGCTAAATCCGGATCACCAAAGTAACTTGGGTTCTGAGCCCCTTTATGTTCTTCAGTAAAGAAGGGACCTTCAAAATAAATGCCTTGAATTTTCGCACCAGATACCTCTTGATGAACCTTGCCAATTGTTTCAGCAACATCCTTCAAACGTTCTTTACTGGAAGTTAAAGTTGTTGGCAAAAATGAAGTAACCCCACAAGAAAGCAGTCCTTCCGACATCACTTTGATGCCCTCTGCATCGTTGTCCATTACATCATGATTCATAAACCCATGAATATGAGTATCGACAAGGCCTGGCGCTATCCATTTACCTTCTTCATTAATTACTTTGGCATCCTTTTCAGGAAGTTCTTTGTAGAAATCTCCAAAAAGTCCGTCGGTTATTTCCAGATAACCAGGACCCTTGACATCGCTTTTTAAAAAGAATTTTTCAGCATAAATAAATGTTTTCATTGTTATCCTTCTTTCTAATATTATCTTATGTTTAAGTTACTCTTAATAGCACCAGAAGTCAAGAATGGTGTAGACCTTTATAGTTTTAAATGAATGACTTGATTCAGCTGCTCAGCCAAATGTCTATATTTTTCAGCTTCATTATGCTGATTACTCAGATAGAGCAGCTCGCTTTTCAAATTGAACAGCTCTTCAAGGTAGTAGTAGCTGTTCTTTTTCCGCGCCCAGCCAATCCCTTGATTAATATAAATTTGAGCTTCTTCATAGCGTTCCTCTTGTAAAAGAAAATAAGCATAGTTAAAAAATATTTTCGTTAGCTCAGCATTGATCCGCTCGTAAGGCAAATCATGAAAATAATAGATACTTAGTTTTAGATATTTTTCCGCAGCTTCTTTTTTTCCCATCACCCCATAAGTGCTGCCCAAGCAGCTGATAATCTGAATTTCAAAATCTGAAAGATTGTTCTTATTTGACTGGTACGTATAAGAAAGCCCTTTTCTTAAATCCATTACTGCTTTTTCGTAATGATTATGCAGATAAAATTCGCAGCTGCCTAAATAATAATAATAGCGCTGCCAATCTGTATCAAGATAGATTCGCTCCTCCAGCTTCATATCGCAAATAAAGAACATCAGCTTACTATATTCTTTATGACGAAAATAATCTGCCATTTTTTCGAACAGCTGAGTTAACATTTGAACTTCTTCCGAACGAAAGTGCATAATCTGATCCATAGTAACCCCTAAACGCTGACAAATCTGCTGCATCACAACAACGTTCGGCAGTTCTTCATTGTTCTCTATTCTGCTGAGCACACTTTGAGAACAAATATCCTCAGATAACATCTTCTGCGTCAGCTTTCTTTTTTTACGTATTTCCTTAATAACACTTCCAAAAGAATTCATTATTTCTCCCCTGTAAAATGCTTTCTTAATAAATAAATATTCAAACCATTAAAATATATTATATTTAGTAAAATATGCGAATTCGCATTTTGAATTTATTGTACTTTATTGCATAATAAACTGCAAGAATATACTTCACTCACTTCACCAACTGTCAACATCACTTTATTTTTCGAATAAGGAGTGTTATTTATGACACAAGAAAAGAAGGTAAGTTTTAATTGGGAAAAAGGCAGTCATGTCGGTTATATCGAAAAGGAGTATGAGAATTCCTATCTAATCGTTGTTAACGACCCCAGCTCTGATATGGAAGAAAAATACACTAATCGTATGGTCATCAGTAAAAAACAGTGCACCTTGATTGAATGCAGCTGACCAGATAACAGACACAGTATTATTAAATAAAGTGCTCGGCAAATCTTTCAGACACTCCCGTCTGAAAGATTTGTTTTTTATTTAATAACCATAAGTTATTTTTTCAGCCTAATTATTAGATTCTCTCTTATCTCACACTTCTGCACAATCTTTGCTTTTTAACAATCCACTCAATCGAAATTCCCCAATAAATCGGTAGTATCAACAAAGCTTGAATCATCTGTATATCCAACTGTTACCAACTTTTGTAGTATCCAGTAACTAAAAAATTTCAGCTAATCCAGCATTGCATATTTTTTAGCCTTCCTTTGTTAACAAGAGGCATAAAATCAAAGGTAGGTCAATCCACCCAAAAAAGCATATGCTTTTAGAGTTTTCAATAGATTAGAAAAAAACAAACAGTCTGGAATTAGGTATTATTCCAGACTTTTATTAATTATTTTTGTCTATAGGTACTTAAAAATTCTTCCATTTTTTCCGTTGTATATTTTAAATCTTCCATTTTAGGTAAATAAACTATCCGGAAATGATCAGGCTGCTGCCAATTGAATCCGCCCCCATGAACTAAAAGAATATGGTGTTCATGAAGAAAATCCAAAACAAATTTTTCATCATCATAGATATTAAAACGAGCAGTATCAATCTTAGGAAAAATATAGAATGCTGCTTTAGGCTTCACAACTGAAAGACCGGGAATTGCATTGATTGCATTATAAATGTACTCTCGCTGCTCATAGATCCGTCCGCCAGGAAGAAGGAGTTCATCAACACTTTGATAGCCTCCAAGGGCTGTTTGAATGATTTGCTGAGACAGCACATTCGAACACAATCTCATTGAAGAAAGCATATTTAGCCCTTCAATGTATCCCTGTACTCGTGACTTATCGCCGCTCAGTACCATCCATCCACATCTAAAGCCTGCTACACGATGAGACTTAGACAAGCCGTTTAATGTGACCACAAACAAATCCGGCGCAAGCGTTGCGATTGGGATATGAATCAGCCCATCCATCACCAGACGATCATAAATTTCATCAGAAAAAATAATTAAATCATTTTCTCTTGCGACTTTAACAATTTCCTCCAACAATTCTTTAGGGTAAAGTGCACCTGTAGGATTATTGGGATTAATAACAACAATCGCTTTTGTATTTGCTGTAATTTTAGCTTTAATATCATCGATATCAGGATACCATTCTGCCTGCTCATCACAGATATAGTGAACAGGATGTCCGCCAGCCAGTGAAACAGATGCTGTCCACAACGGATAGTCCGGCGTCGGTACCAGTACTTCATCTCCATTATCAAGTAATCCCTGCATACACATAGTAATCAGTTCACTGACACCATTTCCTGTATAAATATCATTGATTGTAACATTGGGAAACTGTTTCAGCTGACAATATTGTTCAATCGCTTTTCTAGCAGAAAAAATCCCCTTTGAATCAGAATATCCTTCAGAGTTACGGACATTCATAATCATATCTCTGACCACTTCATTTGGCGCATCAAAGCCAAACGGGGCGGGATTTCCAGTATTTAACTTCAAGATATTGATGCCTTCCTCCTGCATTCTATCAGCTTCTTCTAAAACAGGACCACGGACATCGTAACTTACATTTTCAAGTTTCTTTGATTTGTCAAAATTTCTCATACTGAATCCCTCATTTTCAAAATTTATACTTTTAAAATTACGCCAGTCTCTCAAAAAAAGCAACGATATTTTCTGAATTTTAGCTATTTTTTTATTTCATCAATAATTATGTTAGAAATATATCATTAAAGAGCCTTTTTCCACGTGTTTACTCAGCAAAAAAATTTCACTTGTTGAAAAAAACTGGTGAAATTCGCTTTATCTTTTTAAGAAAAGGCGCTCCTCTTATGCAAAAGCCTAAATGAAACAATTGTTTACATTTTCTGCAGCGAAAAAAATGACTGACCGTATATTGTGTTTCGGCCATAAGTATCTCTTCAGTCTTCTCTAAAGGACAATTCCCGCCTCCATAAGAAAGTTTTTTCTCCTTAACAAGTTCACGGCAAAGCAGCAACGCATTCCCTTGATTTGACTCCCCATGCCCTTCAAATAATGGTACCTCTTTACACACTTTACATTTTCCAAAAATCATCTTTTCCTCCTAACAAATATACACTAAAAATGAATCAATCTATGAATTCAGGCTGCTGGTTCAATATATCCCTTAAATAACCAATAAAGGAATAAACAATCGCTCTAGCCTCTATTTCTTTTAGTAGTTTTATGGTTTAATTTATTATAGACAGTAACAATTGATTTGTGGTAAAAAAGCAGTTGTCATTGTATTGGTATAGAATAAACTATAGCATAAAGCGAGGAATAAAAATGGCGAAATTTGGTTTTGGTACTATTGTACAAGGAGCACTAGGTAATTATTCTGAAAAAACACCAAAGGAATTAACGAATGAATATCGTGGTTACTTATTCGATGGCGAGGAAATTGTTATGGGCTATCAGTTGGTACGCGATGCGTTGATTTTTACGAATTATCGAATTATTTTTGTTGATAAGCAAGGAGCTACAGGTAAGAAGACCTCTTTCAAATCTGTTCATATGGAATCCATTATCGATGTGGAAATGGAGACTGCCGGCTTCGGTGTGGATGACAGTGAAATTGTCGTTACCTATCTAACAAATGTTAATCAGCGGTCAAACAATGAAAGCCATGCAAAACATAAATTTGAATTTCCTAAGAAGACAGATATTCTCCCTCTTTACCAATATCTTGGGAACATCTCTATGGAGAACCGCCGTCGAATCAATGGGTAATTATACAGGTAAAAAAACAGAGAAAAGCATGATTGCTTTTCTCTGTTTTTTCTTCTTTTCCATGACAAAATAAAAAAGCAGAAGAAATTTCTGCTTTTAAGGATGCGGTCAAGAAGACTCGAACTTCCACGGTATTTCTACCACTAGCGCCTGAAGCTAGCGCGTCTGCCAATTCCGCCATGACCGCATTTAATATAACAAAACGTCTCAACCCCGACTAATTTATAATAATGTTTTATATAAATTTTGTCAAGCATCTTCTACAATAACCTTTGGACTGCTTCCTTTTCTGAAATAACCATCTATATCAACTATTAGCGGGGCTAGAGTTGGTAATAAGAGACTGCTCATTTTCGCTTTTTTTATTCACAAATATGCACATTTATAGCTCCTTAGCGAAACTTTTCATGGTAAACTATTAGTTGTATGATTACATAATCAAAATTTTTTTGAAGGAGTGGATGAAGCGATGGAAATAATGGAAACAGAAAGACTGCAGCTTTTTGAATGGTCGGAAGATACACTTTATGGTCTGCAAAGCTTCCTTCAGGATGCTGAAGTTATGTATGCCTATGAACATAGTTTTTCGGATCAGGAGGTACGCAGCTGGTTAGAATGGAATCTTTCTAACTATAAGGAGCTAGGTTATGGCTTATGGGGCTTAAAAGAAAAAGCATCTGGAACAATTATCGGGGAATGTGGTTTAACTCATCAAGAAATCGCCGGCACGTCTTACTTGGAAATTGGTTATCACCTCAGAAAGGATTTTTGGCATAAAGGCTATGCAGCTGAAGCGGCTGAATACTGTAAAAACTATGCCTTTGAAAAACTTAGAGCCCCCTCAGTTGTATCCATTATACGAGATACCAATCTGTCTTCTATGCGGGTAGCCATCCGAAACGGAATGCTTCCAACTGAGCGTTTCGTTAAGCATTATCAAGGCATTGACATGCCTCACTATCTTTTTGAGGTAAAAAACAACCGGATATAAAGTCTAGAACTTTAACCAGCATTAACAAGATTACAAATTAAATTTTTCTTACTTTAATTGATTCTAGGCTGATTTTTACTTTGCTAATACAATTTAAGGAGTACGTATGATAGATTTTATGTTGAGTATTTCATTTAGTATAACCATAGGCTTAATTGTTGGCTTTATCTGGGGAATCTATTCAAAAATTCTTCGTCCAAATCAAAGAGAATTGAATCGAGCCAGCTTTCTAACACAAAAAATGAAAGATTATAGTACCATCATTAATTTATTTACCTTTCTACTTTTAGGAATTGGACTGGTTTGGACATTCTATTTTATGTTTATTGGAATTATTGATCCTTCTCAAACTGAGTATGCAACAAATGTTTCTCAGTTAATTGTCTCTGTTTTAACTGTATTTTCCATTATCATTGCCTTCTATCAATTTTTAAAAGGGCAATAATAAAAGAAACAAGAGCAGCTTGAATGAAATGTAGTGCCTCAAAAAGTCAAACTTTTAGGGGCACTACAAAATGATACTTATTTCTTTTATCTAACTCGATTTTAAAAATAGTTAATTATAAATACAATCTATCTAAAAATCCGTTTATTCCTAACCATCTCTGCATTCATCGTATCAAAACCGAGAATAATTGGCTGCTGACATTTCAGTACCTGCTGTTGGCGCTCGATAACTTCATTAAATTCCTCGTAATTTCTCAGTTCCTCCAAGCAGAATACCCCTTTTAAAATAACATTTTCAAAAGTATCCATTTTAAAACAGTGTACACATCCCTTAGGATTTCTACAAACATGGTTAATAATTGGATCCTTTGATTCCAAATAAAACTTTAAGGAATAATAGCTAGTTTTAACAATAGGAGCAGAACATATTTTGCTATGTGGAAATCCGGCATCTTCATTCACCGTCAGTGCAATTACATCACAGTCATTTATTAGTTGTTCAATCTTAGTTCCTATATCTATTCCCCTCTTATAGTAGAATATATCCACTATAATAAAAAATCATCTCCTCTATAAACAAAAGACACTTTTATTTAAAGAAAGCTAATCAACCAAGTTATCCCGTAAAATTTTGTTGATTTATATTTAGACAAAAAAGAATAAATTAAAAAACATATATGTTTTTTATTAGTTTAAAGTAAAAGCTCAAATCTGTTTACAAATCCTTAGATAATATTTTAAGTCAATAACCGAAAGAATTACTCCTACAACAAAGCTGATAAAATGAATAACTACTCCTGAATAATCGATAAAACCGCTCCGGTACAAGCTTACTAAATTTCCAACAATCAATGGATTAATTATATATGGTCTCCTTGATAAATCTTTAATGAATTTATTTTTTCCAAGCTTTACATAGTCGAAAATCACCATTCTATACCAAGCATAGAAGTCGGCAGAAGAACTCTGCATAATAAAATCAGCAGGAAAACGTACGATAAGAAAGATTAGCCCCGTTGCTATTGTACTTAAGAAAAGCACAATTAGCAGCCAAAAGCTTTTTGTACGTTTATGAAACAGCCAGGCTAAATCCATAAGCAATACATTACCTATCTGGTGAGACAATTTGAAATAGTAAAAGGAATACATAAACAGTCAATAAAACTCTTTATCAGCAATAAATTTTTCAGAATTGAAGACTAAAGCTTCATTCGCTAAGCCATTAGTCAGATAATCCAATACAAAAATGATACACATAGAAAAAAGAAAGAATACAAAATAGATATTTATTAGCTCTTCCCTGTTCAACTTCTCCGCTCTCCGTTGGTTATCAAATATTCATTATCTGTAAATTCTCCGTCTCTCAAATATGCTCAAAAAGCTACTATAAATTGAAATTAAATGACTAAAAACTTGATGTTTTATCTCTCAAATTTTGCTATACTTTATTATTGTGGAACATCTCAATATAAATTGAAAATAAGCTATGCTGGTTAAATAGGTTATTAAGTACTGGACAGATGATGACTATTTTTTTAATTTTATGTTCCAACTTGAAATAAAAAAACACATCCCTCCAACCAAAGACAGGATGTGTTGGATATTTATATTGCTGTATAAACTATCCACATAAATTATACCATAGAAAAGAGGAGTTAAAATGAAAAGAATTAGTTTATTGGGGGTAACACTTTTATCAGCAGTGGTCTTTGCCGGATGCAGTAATGGGGATAGTGCAAAGGTAAAAGAGCTGGAAGAGAAAATTGAAAAACTACAAAGTAAGCTCGATGATTCTTCAACAGATGAGACTTCAAAAGACGAGGATGAAGAGGATGAGGATTTTGAAGAAAGCAGCTCATCATCAGAAAAAAGCTATAAGTCGACAAAAGAAAGCTCAAGTGAGAACACGAAATCTAGCAAAAGCACAAATGGCGATTTAGAGCTTTTTGATGGAGAATACAAAGGTGGAGATAGCTATCTTCCTACTGGACGTTACAACTTAGAGTTTGTGGGAAAAGGTTATAATTCTATCAGCAACGATGATGGATTTTGGGAAAATAACAACGGTGGCGGAGAAAAAATTCACGGTATTGAAATTGAAAAAGGCTTAACCTACAGTATTAGTGGTGATGTAAAACTAACTAAGACTAAAAAAATTGAAAGCAGCGATGGTGTTTACGCTTTATATGGCGGTAAATACATTGGGGGAGAAGATTTACCAACAGGCACCTATGATCTTTCTTTTATCGGCAGCGGCTATAATTCTTTTAGTGATGAGAATGGCTTCTGGGAAAATAATAACGGTGGTGATGAACGATATCACGGCGTAGTTATTGAACAAGGTGAAATTTACACACTTGAAGGAGAATTAGAACTTACACTACTTCAATAGTATAACTAAATATTGTAAGTCTCTGTTATCTTACGGAGAGATAATTTTAACGCTCACTTACCCAGCCAAAAGGCTTTGATAAGTGAGCGTTAAATAAAAAAATAAATTAATGCGGCCAAGAAGACTCGAACTTCCACGGGATTTCTCCCACTGCCCCCTCAAGGCAGCGCGTCTGCCATTCCGCCATGACCGCCTAATACGATAACAGCTGCTTCGCTTATATAAAATATACAAAACGTCATCTGTCATGCTATTTTATAATACATTACACCTTCTACACTGTCAATATTCAGACATAAAACCTCAGCAGTATAATAAATTCTGCTTTTTCTTTCGCCAATAGATTGTAAGCGCTTCGAAACGTATTAAATACATGTTATAATAAGAACTGGAGGTGAGTACAATGGAATTGAAAAAAGAATTACTGTTACAGGTTTTGGAATACGCAGAAAGCTTAGATAACGAAACAATCTATGGTAAGAATCATATAACTGAAACTACTTGGGACTATCGAAATACGGATGTCGATTATGCAATTTTAGTCCTCACTACTGGCAATAATCCATTGATAAATCTTGGTTCATTAAATGGCGATACCTTTCCAATTGGTTTAACGTTTAAAGGGCATTGTATTCTTCAAAAAATGAGGAAAAATCCGTACTATTAATCATCGGTCTCAATTGCTGCAAAAAGAAAAACAAAAAATAAATGAAATGACCTCGAAGGTTAGACTTAAAAATCTAACTTTTCGAGGTCGCTATTTTTATGGTCAAACACAGTTTTAAAATCAAGTTGAAAATTATTCCAAAGTAACTCAATCGACAAAAAAGGCTTCTGTTGCTATTGAACCTCATATTGCTGAGTTTTAACTGAAACAGCCAGTGCATCTCTTTTATTTTCTGGAAACTGTACAAGCTGAATCTTATGACTGCCGATAACCAGTCCGCCGTTCTCTTCCGTTAAAATTAAAGTAAATGCTTTATTCCCTACTTGTGCTTGTCCAGCTTCAACTCCGTCAATATATATATAGGTCGACAGTGCTGGATCGAAATCTCTCGCTTCGTAATGAATACGTGCAACAATTACCTTATCTGAATCAATACTTGGAACAACACCATTAGCTGTAGATCCGTTTTTTCCGATTAAATGAAAGACACCCAATCCTCTATCAACGCCAAATTCCTGATAGGCAACTGTCCCTGTTTCAGGGAGGATATGACTATCTATTGTTCCTTTTTTTGTTGGTTCTTCTATTTTTTCTGAAGCAACTTTCTCTGCTGTTTCGCCATTTATCTCTCCACTACTGATAAACAAAAATACTATAGCAGCAATTACCGCAACTACTGTAGCACCTATCAGCACACCATTCAACACTTTGCTTTTCATTTTTATCCTCCCCATTTGAAATATGTAACTATTTTAACATATTGAAAAAGACATTTCTTACTATAAATGAAAAAAATCAATAATTTTTTCATACTAATCAGCGTTAAACTTAACAATTTCAAAAATTAATCTAAAAAATAGGTATCCCTTTAATTTTCTCAAAATGATTTTCAATTTTATATACACCTAAAAGCTACCACCTACCAGATAGATAAAATGAACACTGCTGTTCATGTTTCTTCATTACTCTCAATAGAAACTTTTGTCTACTCTTTAAAATGACAGCTTATAAAAAATCTGCACACCATTGGCATTGCTTACTAAATAATGCAGAAGAAACAGTCATAGCTATAACTGACTGTTTCTTCTGCATTTCATAAGGAGTTTTCACATTGTTCTCTATTATAAACGAATACGGGTACCACTTTCTCCATTAATTGCGAGCGGTGCTTTTTCTAAGGAAGCAATGACTGCTGTTCTACCAGCTTTTGAAGCAGCAAATTCTACGGCCGCTTCAACCTTTGGCAGCATGCTGCCTGGTGCAAACTCTCCGGCCTGAATATATTCTTTGGCCTCAGCTACTGTTATTTCTTCAAGATTCTTTTGATCCGGCTGTCCAAAACGAATAGCAACATGATCAACAGCTGTTAGGATAAAGAAGTAATCAGCATCTACCAGGTCAGCCAACTTCGCTGAAGCTGCATCCTTATCGATAACCGCCAACGCACCTTTGTAATCGCCGTCTCCCTGTTTTACCACCGGGATTCCGCCGCCGCCGCAAGCAATTACGATGAACTCACTATTAAGTAAATTCAAAATGGAATTACTTTCTACAATATCAATCGGCTTAGGCGAAGCAACCATTTGGCGGTAGCCTCTGCCAGAATCCTCTTTGAATACTAACGCCGGATTTTCTTTTTGTAGCTTTTCAGCTTGTTCTTCAGTGTAAAAGCTGCCAATCGGCTTGGTTGGCGCTTCAAACGCCGGATCTTTCGGATCTACTTCTACCTGAGTAACAATTGTCGCTACGTTCCAAGGCATGCCTTCTTTCCGAAGCTGATTCAAAATTCTATTCTGCAAATGAAAACCAATATACCCCTGACTCATTGCTGTACATTCTGGAAGCTGGAAATGAGCAACAGATTCATCCTGATCAGCAGCCATATTCAATGCTTTTTCCAGCATCCCAACCTGAGGACCATTTCCATGGCTCAGAATGATTTCATGACCCTGCTTAATTAGATTGATTAATGCAGGAGCGGATGCTTCAATTTGTTCCAGCTGTTCCTCTGGAGAATTTCCCAGCGCATTTCCTCCAAGTGCAATAACGATTCGTGACATCTTTTTTCCTCCTGCTTCCTAACGTTTTGGCTGTTGCTGTGTAATACAGTGAATGTTTCCACCGCCGTACACTACTTCTACTGTATTAACCCCTACTACTTCATGATTTGGGAATATTTCCTGAATTTGCTGAATAGCCAGTGCATCATTTTCATCCCCATATTGAGGAACGATTACACCATTATTTGTAATCAGGAAGTTCATATAAGAAGCAATACAAATATCTCCATCTTCTCTTGGCATTGTTCCTTCTACATAATCAATCTTAAATGAGCCTTTGATTGTTACATTTTCAACAGGACAACAAATTTTGTGAACCTTCAGTTTTCTACCTTTCGCATCAGTCATTTCATTTAAACGCTTATATGCATCCTGAGCAGCTGCATAGAAAGGACTGTTTTCATCTTCTGTATAAATGCAGGCAACCTCTCCCGGTGCAACAAAGCAGGCGATGTCGTCAACGTGTCCATTGGTTTCTTCAGGATCGATACCATCCTTCAGCCAGAGAACTTTCTCACAGTTTAGATAATCACAAAGTTTAGCTTCAATCTCTTCTTTGGTCATATGAGGGTTGCGTCCTTCACTCAATAAGCACATTTCTGTAGTTAAAACTGTTCCTTCACCATCTACATGAATCGAACCGCCTTCTAAAACAAAATCTGGTGTCCGATAAGAATCCACATGTTCAATCTCACAAATTTTCTGAGCCACTAAATCATCTTGATCCCAAGGGAAATACAAGCCATCTACTAAACCGCCCCAGGCATTAAATGCCCAATCTGCACCACGCAATTCACCTTTATCGTTAATTAGGAATGACGGACCGCAGTCTCTCACCCAAGCATCATTATTAGACATTTCATAAACCGTAATTTCCGGCGGCAGCTGCCGGCGACAGTTCTGGAACTGTGCTTGAGAAACAACCACATTCATTGGGGTAAAACGGCTGATTGCCTTAGCAACTTCAGTAAACGCCTCTTGCACTGGTTTGCCGCCATCCCGCCAGTTATCAGGACGTTCCGGCCAAATCATCCAGACTTTTTCCTGAGGTTCGTACTCACCGGGCATTCTAAATCCGTCTTGCTTAGGGGTTGTTCCTTCAATTCTTTTAGCCATCTCTATCTACTCCATTCGTTTTATTTTTTTATTTTCTTGAATAAAATGATTCCTTCACCAAATAGGACAAAAACAATTGCGCCAATGGTTATCGGCAGCTGTTCATTTAGTGTTTCCGCATCAAATTGTAGAGGCAGCGCTGTAAATACCAGAGAAATAAGAATTAGAATCATTGGTACAACAACTAGAACTTTTAAGAACAAATCGCTTCCTCCAACCTTGAATGGTCTCGGTGTATCTGGATCGATTTTTCTCAGTTTATAGAAAGCTGGGAAAACCGGTACATAAGATAATAAGAACATCACCAGATTTAACGAGAAGAATGCCCAGAATAAATCTTGATTCGGCAATATTGGTGCGATTATTACTACAACTGATGCAACGACACCGTTCATGATTGCTGAACCAATCGGCATTTCATTCTTCTTACTTCTCAAACCAAAGAATTTCGGCATATCGCCATTTTCAGCAGCATAGCAGGCCGTATTATTTACACCAAGTGACCATGAAATCATATTGCCAAAAAGTGTTAACAGGAATAGGAAAGCCATCGCGCCAATGAAAAACCCTGAGTTTGATCCTGTAAGCAGCTTGAAGCTATCCATTAGACCGCTGCTTGTACTAATTTCTTCTGTCGGAATGGCTACGCCAATACCAAATGCTGAGAAAATATAAATCGCGGCAATTACAATTCCTGCAGCAATAATTGACTGAGGAATTTGTTTTTTAGGATTTTCCATATCATCAGCAAACGTACAGATTACTTCAAAACCTAGTAGGTTAAAAATGATTACAGAGATAAAGGATAAGCTGTGAAGATCAAATTTCGGCAGCATTGAACCAACAGAGTATTCGTTCGCTACACCTTTGGTTAATGCTACATAAACGCCCAGTCCGCCGATTAGAACTGCCAGCAGCATTTTAACAACAGCTGCTCCGTTCAAAATCCAGATACTGTCGCTGACTGGGTAAAAGCTAATCCAGACAATCAACCAGATGAAGATTAATTCAATAATAACAGCTCCTACTGTAGATACTTCAATACCAGTAATTGTGGTAATTAATTCAGGACACATAACTGCTAACGATGCTAACCACAGCGGATAATTAATCCAATAATACCAGGATACTCTAGAGCCCCAGCGGTGACCGTAAGCCTTTGTCACCCAATCATAGATTCCCCCATCGCCAATATAAGTAGTTCCAAGCTCAGATGAAATTAGACCATAAGGGAGTAAAAAGGCAATTAATAGAAAAATCCACCAAAAAAACTGCGAATTCCCAATTGCAGCTACTGGTGCGGCCGCTTCTGCCACAAACACCACACATATTACAGAAAGTATGGCGCTGAATAGACTAAACTTTTTTCGTTTTGCTTCCATGTTTAACATCCTTTCTTTTGGGTGTATGGAAGTAGGAGGGAAAACAGCTTAACTTTCCCTCCCGTCAACGAATATACTTCTCAGAAGAATGTTCCTAAGCTGTTTTCTCTGAATACTCCGATAGCATTTTTTACAATGGTTTACCTAAAAATACTTCCAGTGCTGCTTTTGCATCCGCTTGTTTTTTGATATCAATCGGATTTCTTTCGTCATGCTTGCCTAATAGATAAACTAGTAAACCGCGAATTGAGGTTAAACGATTTTCTGCTTCATCAAAACAGATAGAGTTTGGTCCGTCCATCACTTCATCTGTTACTTCTTCACCTCTTGAAGCAGGCAGGCAGTGCATAAATTTACAATTTTCTCCTGCTTTTTTCAACATGTCGGCAGTCACCTGATATTTTGGATAGAAAATAGCTAAACGTTCTTCTTCAGAAAGCTCAGCATCATAAAGACCATACCAAACGTCTGTATATAGAAAATCAGCTCCCATAATATCATCTTCATTATCAGTGATTAAGAAGCTTCCTCCTGAAACTTCACAATTTTTTGTCAGTTTAGCCTGATGGTCTTCATTTAATTGGTACCCTTTAGGTCCAAAATGAACAAAATTCATTCCCATTTTAGTAGCAATCAAACCAAGAGAGAAACATACCTGAGTAGCATCCCCTACGAAAACAACTTTGCAGTCTTCAATCTTTTTACCTTCCGGCAAATGTTCAATCATTGTACATAAATCACCTAATTCTTGTGTTGGGTGATTATAATCTGACATTGCGTTGATTACAGGTATTGTGGCATGAGTAGCTAAATCATCTACACTATGATGACGGTCAACACGAGCCATGATAATATCTACTAATCTTGAAAGAACACGACTAGTATCTTCTATTGTTTCATGTCCGCCCAGTTGAATCTGACCAGGTGCTAGGTATTGAGCATGACCACCTAATTGTGTCATCGCTGTTTCAAAAGATACACGTGTACGAGTAGAGCTTTGCTGGAAAATCATTCCAAGTGATTTATTTTTTAATAGTTGAGGATAATAACCGTTTTTGATACATGCTTTAATTTTTAATGAAAGATCTACAATTTCAGTAATTTCTCCTTTCGTATAATTTTCAGTTGTAATAAAATCTTTTTTTGACATGTTTGTTTCCTCCTCATTTTTCCTTTGTGCTTTTTACACTCCAAACTATAAACTTTAAAAAACAAGTTTACGATAAACCAACGGATGTAAACGCTATCATTTTGTCCCTACCTAAGTATTTAAACATTCAGAAAATGTAGGTTTATCAAGGGTTTAGAAAAGTTTAGATGAAAAGTTTAGCAAGTTTTATGAATAAACCTTTGAAAAAATGTTATAATTTAAGCGCAAAGAAGAAATAGAACCTTATGCTTTACTTAGTCATTTTTTATTTATTTTCGATCATTTTATTTTGCTGTCTACTATACACAAATCGTTATCATTCGAAAAAAATGAAAGGGGTTTCTTCATGATGATATCTATTTTTATCTATAATATCTTATTGATTGTCCTATATGCGCTCGCCATGTCTCTTTCTATTAGCTTTTACATGAAAGAAAAAAAGAAAATCTACATGGTACTAACTATTTTTCTGCTATTTTTTATTTTTGATAATGTCATTATTTATATGACAGAGTTTATTAACTCCTTTGCCTCCAGCTACAATCAAACCTTTATGAGTATTCCTGCTGCTAAAACCATTATTTATTTGGCAAACGCTTATTGCTCATTTTTAATCATCACAACACTTTTAAATGAAAAACTCAAAATGATTCACTACCTACTCTTAATTATGATGGCTGTTTGGCTCTTAAGTGTTCCGCTTCTGCCTAACTCTGCTTTTAAAATCTGGCTTTACTATCTGCCTAATCAACTACTCATGATTTACATGGGGCTCTTTGCCTGGATGAAGTGGCGCAGACATTCGGCTGAATTATCTACTAACAGTGCTTACTATTTGAAGTGGGCTGCACTTGCTTCTCTAATTGGCGGGATTCTGATTTTACTTGAAGACACCTACGTCATCTTTAACCTGGATCAATACACCTCCCTATCGATTAAAATCAACAATCGAAACGTTTGTGAAGATATTTTCTCAATCCTTATTTGCGTGTTAATGATGAAGTTCTTCCTCCATGACAGTCAGAAACCTGTGGCAGTTGAAGAGCCTGAACAAAATAATGAAGCCGTTCTATTTGAAAATTTTTGCTGTCATTACGCTCTTACACAACGGGAAAAAGAAATTTTCACCCTGTTACTTGCTCATAAACAGAATCAGGAAATCGCCGATGAAATTTTTCTCTCTATCGGCACAGTCAAAACCCATGTCCACAATATTTTTATTAAACTAAACATCAAAAAAAGAAATCAGATATTTAGCTTATACGAAGCATTTACAGCAGATCAAAGCAATACACTCTCTCCGCTGAATCAGCAGCAGAAACATCCTTCCTTTTAAAAGGAGTCTGCAGCAAATTATGTTGGCAAGAAAAAACTGAATAAAAATGAAGAGCTTGGAACGAAAAAGCAGAGAATTGTACCGACCTCCAAACGTTAGATTTTTGGTCTAACTTTTGGGGTCGGTACAATTTTTTATTTTGAAATAGCCTGCTGGTTTTTTACTAATAAAATATGCTCATTCCAATTTTTTGAAGCTGCTCTTTCCAATCAGTTGTGAGCAAATCAGATGGGAAATTATCTAGAACATGCTACTATAATCAAAACCAGCATTATATGGAAAGTGGGGAGAAAATCATGCATGAGCAAACAACCTTGTTAGTTGCTAAAGATGAACATTTGTATTTTTTTGATACGCTAACTGATATCGATGTCATTTCAGGCCATCAGCTACTTCGCATTCCTTTGGATAAAAAAAGCTTGGAAAACAAACTCTCTCAGTATTGTCTGATTATTTTTCTTGATAACGGCTTTGAACCAGTCATGGCCAAGCTGGTTCGTCCATTAACAAATGCCAAACTGGTCCTTTTCTTCTGGAATCACCTTACTGAAGAAAAAATCACCATGCTTCAACAAACACAATCAGATCAAATCATCGACGACATCTACAGCTTTGATCCTCTGGAAGCTCAGAATTTCTCATTAAAACATAATTCAAGCTTTTACTCGAAGCACATGCAGCTGCCGAAAGAGCCCGTGAATCATGATATCTTTTTTGGTGCTTCTAATAATGGCCGTGGAAAACAGGCGCACTATCTTTTGGAAATCTTTAACTACCTACGCTTACATAGTCGTTTTTTCATATTGGAAGGAAAAGGAAACGACCAAAAAGGCTATCTCTCCTATCCTGATTATCTGATCCTGACTGCTCAAAGTAAGAGTATTTTAGAGATTATGCGACCTGGGCAAACTGGTATCACATTACGCTCCCTTGAGTCTATCTACTTCAAAAAGAAGTTACTTACAACTAATAAAAAAATCCGTTACTACCACTTTTACAACCCTGCCAATATATTTATTATTGGCTATGACAATTTCACCGATCTCCCGGACTTTCTTGAAACACCATACCTTGCAGAAAATGATACGTTCTTAGATTTTTATGACCATAGTCAATGGGCACAGCGGTTTCTTGCAGAGGATTCCGCTATCTTTGAAGAACTAGAGTACCGACCGCAGCTTTTCGATTACCATTACGCTGAATAGCAGACAAAAAGAGCACACCAAAACAGATAGTTCGTTTTGGTGCGCTCTTTACAGGATAAGCAACAAGACAGAAGTAAATTCTTATACTAAACTACGGCAAATAATTACAGGAACAGCTCTTTCAAAAACAAGCAGACATTCCCTAAAATTTGAAGAGTATTTACGGGATTTCTTGCCTGTTTTTTAGCCATAAATCTTTTTTGTTTTATTTGACAAAAAAGTTATATTCTTCTTACTTTCTATTTCCCTATCCATTTCAATGTACCCCGACAATTTCCACAGACATAGCGCTGAGTATTTATCTTTCGTTTTCGTTTGATTACTCCACCACAGCTCGTACATCGATAAACCTGAAACTGCTGCTCATCAACCAGTGACTGCACATATCGGCTCCCACCAGTAACAGCAAGCAACTTTTTAAACTCAGGATCTTTATGTTGATAGCCTCTACCCTCTATATGAAGATGATAGTGGCATAATTCATGCTTAATCACGCCGATCAATTCTGCCAATCCATATTTTTCCAATACTTTGGGATTAAAATCAATGTCGTGAGTGCTTAAATGGTAGCGGCCTCCGGTTGTTTTCAAGCGACTATTGAAATACGCTTTATGAAGAAACGGCTTTTGAAAAAATTCCTGCGATACCTGCGATACCAGCTGCTGCAGCTCTCCATCTGTTTCTGGTGCGCTCAGCTCTGCTAATAATTGGCTCACTTGTCGTTTCCTTTTGGCAGCATCGTCAGACTAATTCGTCCTTTTGCTACATCAATTGCTTCTACCCAGACAGTCACTACATCTCCAACAGCTACTACATCTGTTGGATGCTTAACAAAACGATTGCTCAGTTTGGAAATATGAACCAAGCCATCCTGCTTTACGCCAATATCTACGAAAGCACCAAAATCAATCACATTTCGAACGGTTCCTTCAAGCTCCATCCCCGGCTTCAAATCCTCCATAGAAAGTACATCTTTTCTTAAAAGAGGGGCGCTCATCTCATCCCGCATATCTCTTCCTGGCTGCTGCAGCGATGCTAAAATATCTTTTAACGTCTCAAGCCCGACAGATAGCTCTGCTTCCAACTGCTGTGCTTTCAGCGTTTTAATTTTTTCTGTTGCTTCAGCGGTTCCCAGAGTTTTCAGTTCAACATCAGCTTTTGCAAGAATAGCTTTCGCCGTATCATAGCTTTCTGGGTGAATACCTGTATTATCAAGAACATTTTTCCCATCCGGAATTCGTAAAAAGCCGATAGCCTGTTCATAGGCTTTCGGTCCTAAGCGAGGAACCTTTTTTATTTGATTTCTAGCAGTGAATGCGCCATTCTCATCCCGATAGGTTACCAAATTCTGAGCTGTTGTTTTATTCAGACCAGAAATATACTGCAGCAGCTGCGGACTCGCCGTATTCACATCTACACCAACCTGATTTACCGCTGTTTCAACGACAAACGCCAGCTGTTCAGCCAATCTTTTTTGAGAAACATCATGTTGATATTGTCCCACACCAACGGCTTTAGGATCAATTTTTACCAGCTCTGCCAATGGGTCCTGTAAACGGCGGGCAATACTGACTGCACTTCGCTCTTCAACCTGAAGATTAGGAAATTCTGTTCGAGCTACCTCACTGGCAGAATATACGGAAGCACCTGCTTCGTTTACGATAACATAATAGATATCCCGCGGCAGTTTTTTCAGATGTTCAGCAACAAACTGTTCTGATTCCCGGCTGGCTGTACCATTACCAATCGCAACCATCTCTACACCATATTTTTCAATTAGCTTTTGAAAAGCCGGGCCTGCTGCAGCTCGTTTTTCACCAGACGCTGGTTTATGCGGATAAATGACATCAATAGCCAGCACCTTTCCTGTAGCATCCACGACTGCCAGCTTACATCCTGTGCGATAAGCAGGGTCAAAGCCCATCACTACTTTGCCTTTTAGCGGCGGCTGCAGTAGTAAATTGCGTAGATTTTCGCCAAAAATACGGATGGCTTGCTCATCAGCCATTTCAGTCAGCTGATTGCGGATTTCCCGCTCAATTGCTGGTCCAATAAACCGTTTATAACTATCTGTATAAGCTGCGATAATCGCTGACGCGGCAACCGAGTTCTGCTTTTTACCAATCAGCTGTCTGTTAAAATAATCATTAATCTTCTCTTCTTCTACAAGCAGAGATACTTTTAAGATATCCTCTTTTTCTCCACGGTTTGTAGCCAAAATTCGATGAGAGACCATCTTACTTACCGGTTCTGAAAAGTCATAGTACATCTCATAAACAGCTTTTTCATCTTTATCACCGTTCTTAACTGTACTCGTGTATTGTCCTTTATTGAAAGTAAAATCACGAATCCATTTACGGAATTTGGCTTCGTCACTAATTCGTTCAGCCAGGATTTCATGTGCGCCAGCCAATGCGTCAGCAACTGATGCTACTTCCTTACCGCTGTCAGTATACTTCTCGGCTTCGGCAGAAACATCCCCGGCTTCAGGCAGTTGAGCCAGCCAATCTGCCAACGGCTCCAGCCCTTTTTCTTTTGCAATTGTTGCTTTGGTCCGCCGTTTTTGCTTATATGGACGATAGAGGTCTTCTACCTGCTGCATTTTTGCAGAAGCAAGGATTTCTTTTTTCAGCTCTTCTGTTAATTTTCCCTGTTCTTCAATGATTCGTACAACTTCTTCTTTTCTTTTTTCCAGATTTTCCAAGTAGCCGTAGCGTTCTTCTATTTCTCTAATTTGTACTTCATCTAGACTTCCCGTCATCTCTTTACGGTAGCGGGCAATAAACGGGACTGTATTTCCTTCACCCAATAAAGTCAGTACTGTAATCATTTGTTTTGGGCGATATTCTGTTAATTCTTTTTGGAGTAATTCTACTATTTTCTGATTGTAACTATCAGTCATTGTTTCAACCTCTTTCTTTAGCATACCTATCTATTTTAGCACATCCTGCCAGTTTTTTGTAGAAACCCAGATGCATAACTGACTTGTCTATACCTGACATGTGAAAGATATACACGACACAAAAAAGCAGCTCCGATAAGTATTGGTGAAGACAGCTCTTTACTTAGCCATCCTTCCATATCTTTACCTGCTGCTCTACTTTTTTAAAATTCCGGCTGCCACGGTCCGTGCATGTTCTGATATTCTATATCCTGAACAATGCCATCCTCATCAAAGATTACTCCATGAACAGAACCGCCGAAAACGGCTCCGCCGTCAATCCCAATTTTGTTATCTGAAATCCATAAATCTGTCGTCTGCATATCTCCGTGAAGCATGGGTGTAATTGTATGACCGAAAACAATCGTCCGGCCAGTCTTATTTTTACCTCGATGGAAAGCATCTCTAATCCAGATAAAGTCCCGAGGACTGGTCTGATGCCAGTCTTTTTTTGTTAAATCAACGCCAGCATGAACAAAAACATAATTCCGCCATTCATAGTAAAGGGGACGCTTCACTAAAAAGTCTACTAAATCGGCATAACGACTACGAATCATCAGCGCGATTTCTGTTGGAGAATATTCTTCTGTAGCGCCTGTATGAAGAAGACTATCAATCGTTTCTTTGCCTCCATTGCGAACATACCCTTGATACCAGTCTTCCGGATTTTGTAAAAATTGAAGGAAATATTCCTCATGGTTTCCCCGAAGATAAACAGCCCCATATTCTTCTACAAGTCTTTTTCCAAGTAAAAAACTTTCTTTACTCTTTTTTCCGCGGTCATTTAGGTCACCAATCAAGACCAGCTGATGCCTTCTATCGTCATAGTAATTGATCAGCTGTTCAAATAAGTCAAATTCTCCATGAATATCACTGATTGCATAAACATATTTCTTCATGATCTTTCCTCCTAAACCTTGGAAAAACTTTTTCTATTTATAGTATACCTCAGAAACTCCTAAAAAATCATTGTTTTAGGTAAAATGACCACAAAAAAATAACGTTGGTTATTTATCGAAAAGGGAAGTAGGACATAAAGAAATTTTTAACTCTTTCTACTCCTAAAAATCGAATAACCGGTGGTCTAAAAGCTGCCTCTTCGGAAATAAACCGGCGATACTGAAAATATGAAGAGTTATTTTCAGTATCGTCCGGCATCTTTTTAGCTGTTTGTACGAGCTGTTTGAACCTTCTGCTTATGCTTCAAACATATGAAAAGTAATATATTCAAATAATTCTTGCGGTATTTCTAAATGACCCAAACGCAGTTTAGAACGGTACTCAGACCACAAAGGATAGTCACTAACTGCTTGAAGTGAAACTGGATACGGATTGGGTAAATAAGAGACATTTTTTCGAAACGGGAAAAAATTCGGCTTCATCTCTACCTGATAAGCACAGCCGGCTTTTATGGTACCTACCGCAATAAACTTCTGACAAGGTTCATTTCGTTTCAAGCTTTCCTTAGGTGCATAATAAATCAGCCAATCCCCTTCCTTCATTCTATTTAACGGGGCTTGTTTTCCGTGACACAGCTGACTGAATCCTCCTGCCACACCAATCTCCACGTGCTCCTTCGATGCTACTCCTAGCCAGTACCTCATTGATTTTTCCTCCTAAACAGCAATATCCTCCCGTGCCATCATTCCTTGGATGACGGTTGCCTTTTCAAATGAAATTTCATACACATCCAGCTGTGCTGTTCCCATATCGATAATTTCTTGATAAAACGGCATCTTAGCTACCCATTGCTCAGCCAGATCAAGCAGTGAGTATTCACTCTTTTCAGCGTGTCCCTCTAATACCCGTATGTGATTGTTTTCTTCTCCCGTGACAACTGTGGTAAAAGCAACTTTAGGATTTTTTTCGATTTCTTTTACCTTGTCACTTTCCTTAAATGTGGAAAAATAAACGACCTTGCGTTCTGAATCATAAAGAAAATTAACGATTCGAACATTTGGCTGTCCATAAACACTTGTTGCTAAAGCAATCTCCATTTGAGTTTCCATCATTTCTTCATATTTTTCTCTGACTTTCATTTTTCCGCCTCCATAAGCTTATTCTCTAGGACTTATTTGAAATTTGGGGCTAGTAGATTTTACTAAAACAGAAGTAATTTGTATGATGCATCGACTTCCTTTAGCTCTGTCATCTGCTGCTTTTTCCTACACAAAACATTTACTGCTAAACTTTTTTTCAAACATATCCTAGTACAAATTTAGTTTATCAAACAAACCTTGACAACTATTTGTCAGGGTTCTATTATTTTAATTGAGGAGTGTGAAAAAAGATGAAAAATGAACGTCTGCTGGCAATCACTATGTTGCTGCTGGAACAAAAACAAATCAGTGCACCTAAATTAGCAGAACGCTTTGAGGTCTCTGTTCGAACTATCTATCGAGATGTTGACTCTTTGGGACAAGCGGGAATCCCCATAACAACAATTCCCGGCAGCAAAGGCGGAATTCGAATAATGGAAAACTACAAAATCGATCAGCGCTTCTTTACTTCTTCTGAGCTGGTTTCTCTCATGATTAGCCTAGCCAGCTTGAATAACCACATCAATATGAAGCAAACACAATACACTCTTGAAAAGTTAAAATCATTGATTCCGCAAAAAATGGAAGAGGAAATTGCACTGAAAACCGATCAGCTGATTATTGATTTAACTCCTTGGATCCGAGGAGAACTTTCCCGTAATACCATCGAAGCTATCCAACTATGTCTAGACAAAAATCAAATTTTGTCTATTGCTTATGAGAATAGATCTGGTCAGTACTCTACAAGAAAATTAGAGCCCTATCGGTTGATTCTGAAAGAAGCCAGCTGGTACACACAAGCATATTGTTTGGAAAAACAGGATTTCCGTATCTTTAAACTATCCAGAATGAAAAATGTTATTGTAACAGAGGATACCTTTGTCCCGAGAGCTGCTCCTCCTGCTGCACTGGGCAAAAATACCATTAAAGAAGCAGACTTTACTACAATTTTTCTTGAAGTTGACTACTCTGTAAAGGACCAGCTTCTAGAGCGATTTCCTGATTTAATATTCAACAAAAAAAAGAATAGTGATTACTTTGATGTTACCTTTCCTTATTTTATACCCGATGATTTTGGCTATCATCTCCTTTTAGGCTTTGGCAATCGATGTATATGTCACGGTCCCGCATTTGTTCGTGAAGAACTTGCTCAGCGTGTCCGACAAATGCTGACACAGTATGAATAAGACTGTTCTAATTATAAAAAAAGAGCTGTACTAGTTGTCAAATTGACAATCCAGTACAGCTCTTAATTTTTAACCAGTACTCTATTGATAGAAGCTGTCTCTCTTCGATTTATTCAACTATTTCTTTTTCTTACCGCCAAAAGCATCTTTCATTTTATCGAAAAAACCTTCTTCTTGCTGCTCACTAATTTCTTGTCCGCCTGCCTTAGCGAAAGAACGAAGTGCATTCCGTTGTTCCTCACTAAGATTTTTTGGTGTAATTAGTTTCACCTTCACATGCTGATCGCCATTTGCTCCGCCTCGTAAACGAGGTGCTCCTTTTCCACGTAAGCGGAAGTTGGTTCCAGTTTGTGTACCGGCAGGAATTTTTAGTTTCACATCTCCATGAACAGTAGGTACCTGTACCTCATCACCTAGTGCAGCCTGCACAAAGCTTAGCGGCATTTCATAGTAAATTTCAGCACCATCCCTGTCGAAAATATTACTTTCCTCCACATGAAAGACAACGTACAAATCGCCATACGGTCCGCCATTCATTCCAGCTTCTCCCTGATTAGCCAGGCGCATTTGTTGACCATCTTCCACGCCAGCAGGAACTTTAACCTTCACGTGATGTGCTTTCTTCTCATGTCCAGAGCCATGACAGGTTGGACATGGGTCCTTAATTTCTTTTCCGGTTCCACGACAGACATCACATGTTTGACGGCTCATAACTCGTCCTAATGGAGTTTGACGTTCTACATTGATTGAACCAGAGCCATGACATTTATGACAGGTTTCCGGTTGCGTTCCCGGCTTAGCCCCATTCCCATGACAAGTGCCGCAAACATCTTCACGTTTATATTTGATTTCTTTTTCTATACCGAAAATCGCTTCTTCAAATTTTAACTGAATGGTATATTGAAGATCCGATCCTTGTCTTGGTGCAGTCGGATCAACAGTACGTCCACCACCGCCGCCAAAGAATGAATCGAAGATATCTTCAAATCCGCCAAAGCTGCTGCCGCTGAAGCCACCGCCGCCAAAACCACCAAAGCCGCCGGCACCGCCATAATTCGGGTCAGTACCTGCATGACCATATTGATCATACGCCGCTTTCTTTTGAGGGTCGCTTAAAACCTCATATGCTTCAGAAATTTCTTTAAACTTATCTTCGGCATCTGCTTCCTTATTAATATCTGGGTGATACTGCTTAGATAGTTTACGGTACGCTTTTTTTATTTCATCATCTGAAGCCCCTTTAGACAGCCCCAGTACCTCATAATAATCTCGTTTTGTAGCCATTGGTTTCCCTCCAACTTGTATTTCCCTTGAGTATAGATACACCTTAGCCATCATCACTCAAAACTTGAATAGTTGACAATCAGAAGCAGTGTGATCAGAAACAAAGGTTTTGCTTATAGAGAATTCGGCGTCACATCAGACACATACATGCAAAAAATATCTGGTTTATTCCCGCCTGTTTTCTCCGCACTGACTGCCTTTTTTAGTCTTTTACAACAAAAGCACCGTTGTAATCATACCATAATTCAAGTAAAACCTAAATACATTTATGTAAAATCAACATTGGCAGTGTCCTTTTTGATTATCAGAAAATTATTTTTCTCTCTACAATAAACGGCGGGACAGAAGCAGTTTCCGGCTTCTGTCCCGACCTCTTTCCTGACTTCTTTTTAGGCAGTCTGCTTATTGTTCGTCTTTGTCGACTTCTTCAAAGTCTGCATCAACAACATCATCTGCGCCGCCTTGAGCTGCTTCCGGATTTTCCTGTGCTTGTTGCTGAGCTGCCTGCTCATACAATTTAACTGTTAGATTTTGAACGATTTCGTTTAATGAATCACGTTTAGCTTTCATTTGTTCGATATCATTTGCTTCTACAGCTGCTTTCAGTTCATCACGAGCATCTTCTGCTTTTTTCACTTCATCCGCATCAACTTTACCTTCAAGTTCTTTCAATGTTTTGTCTACAGTGAACAGCAAAGCGTCTACGTCATTACGAAGATCTACTTCTTCTTTACGTTGTTTATCTGCTTCCGCATTTGATTCAGCATCCTTCACCATGCGTTCGATTTCATCGTCTGATAAACCTGAAGAAGATTTAATTGTAATTGTTTGTTCTTTTTGTGTTCCTAAATCTTTCGCACGTACGTTCACGATACCATTCTTATCGATATCAAAGCTTACTTCGATTTGCGGTACACCGCGAGGAGCAGCTGGAATATCTGTCAATTGGAATCTTCCTAATGTTTTATTGTCTGCCGCCATTGGACGTTCACCTTGCAGTACATGAATATCTACTGCCGGCTGGTTATCTGCTGCGGTAGAAAATACTTGAGATTTACTTGTTGGAATCGTTGTGTTGCGGTCAATCAGCTTCGTAAATACGCCGCCCATTGTTTCAATACCTAGTGATAAAGGAGTCACGTCTAATAGTACAACGTCCTTCACATCACCAGTGATAACGCCCCCTTGAATAGCCGCACCCATTGCCACTACTTCATCCGGGTTCACAGATTTATTTGGTTCTTTATTCGTTTCTTTACGAACTGCTTCAACAACCGCTGGAATACGAGTTGAACCACCAACTAAAATCACTTCATCAATATCAGAAGCGTTCAATGCTGCATCCTTTAATGCCTGACGTACAGGAATTTTTGTCCGTTCTACTAAATCAGCAGTTAGCTCATCAAATTTTGCACGAGTCAAGTTCATTTCTAAGTGAAGCGGACCTGCATCTCCAGCTGTAATAAACGGTAAGCTGATTTGTGTACTTGTAACACCTGATAAATCTTTTTTCGCTTTTTCAGCAGCATCTTTCAAACGCTGCAATGCCATTTTATCCTGACCTAAGTCGATACCGTTTTCTTTCTTGAATTCCGCAACCATATGATCAATGATTTTGTTATCGAAATCATCCCCACCTAAGTTGTTGTCTCCAGAAGTAGATAATACATCAAAGACACCATCGCCTAACTCAAGGATGGAAACGTCAAATGTACCGCCGCCCAAGTCAAATACTAGAATTTTTTCATCTTTATCTGTTTTGTCCAAACCATAAGCCAATGCTGCTGCTGTTGGTTCATTGACAATCCGTTCAACTTCCAACCCGGCAATTTTACCAGCATCTTTAGTTGCCTGACGTTGTGCATCGTTGAAATATGCTGGAACAGTAATAACTGCTTTATCTACTTTTTCACCTAGGTAGTCTTCTGCAAAACCTTTTAGATATTGCAGAATCATTGCAGAAATTTCCTGAGGCGTATAAGATTTACCTTCAGCTTCCACTTTAAAGCCAGCTTCACCCATGTGGCGTTTAATTGAAGCGATTGTATGAGGATTTGTCACTGCCTGACGCTTAGCAACTTCCCCTACTTGAATTTCTCCATTTTTAAAAGATACAACAGAAGGTGTTGTACGGTTTCCTTCTGGATTCGCAATAATCTTTGCTTCTCCGCCTTCTAATACAGCAACTGCTGAGTTTGTTGTTCCTAAGTCAATACCAATTATTTTACTCATGTTTATTTCTCCTATCTTCTATTTTAATTTTAAAATTGAATGTGCTTATTTTATTTATTGAGAAACGACTACCATGCTGGCGCGCAGAACACGATCCTGTAGCTTATAGCCCTTTTGCAGAACCTCTACAATTGTGTCTGAAGCAACACCATCATCAGCCGGAACTGTCTGAACTGCTTGATGAAGATTCGGATCGAAAGACTCTCCCTGTGCCGGTATTTCTTCGATTCCTTCTTCTTTCAAGGCAAAGATCATGCTTTCATAAACCATCTCGATGCCCTTTTTCAGGCTTGCGCCTTGTTCATCGTCGACTTCAATCGCCATTGCCCGTTCTAAATTATCTAGAGCCGGCAATAATTTTTTCCCTAAATCCTGTGATCTGTAACGAACCAGCAGCTCTCGTTCATTTTTAAAACGATTGCTCATATTAGCAATTTCTGCACGGGCCCGCAGGAACTTATCTTCCATTTCATTAAGCTCGTTCTTTAGTGTTTCTGTTTCTGTCAGTTCAGGTTCTGTGTTTTCCGAAGCTGTTTCTTCTACTTGATCCTGAAGCTCTTCTTTTTCTTCTTTGTTCAATCCAGCAACTTCCCTTCCCGTTTCGTAGATTCAATTTATCTTTAAGAATATCACCAAAGCGCTATCCATCAAGAAATCGATAGTAAGAGCCTAACTGTGAAGCCAGCTCATTTCTAAATACATCAACTAGACTAAATATTTTAGAATACGGCATACTTGCCGGTCCCAGTAATGCGATAGTTCCTTTGCCATGTCCGATAACTTCATAGGTTGCCGTAATCATGCTCATGCTTTTCAGTAAATCGTTGCCGATTTCCGAACCGATTTTAAAGCTAATTGGTCTTGCAGCTGTTTCAGTCATTTCCAGCAGATTGGTCAGCGCTTCTGTGTTATTCATAAAAGAATAAACTGATTTTAACTGACTGTGATCCATACTAACGCCAAAATCCAGCAGATTCAAACGACCGCTCACATAAACCTTCTCTTCAAAAATGTGCCCCAGCATCGTGTCGAAAAGATTCATCATCCCTTCAGGCGTTTGGAAATACCTGTGCAGAATCATTGGAATCTCTGTGCGTAAACGATGGTAAACGGTCAGCAAAGGCTGCCCAACAAGCTTTTCGTTGATAATATTAGTCATTTTTTCTAAATCTTCTTTGGAAACAGTGTTTGGGATAGCAAATACCTGACTCTCGACATTTCCTTTGTCAGTAACAATGATAGCAATAACCTGCCGATCATTCAAAGGAACCATCCGAAATCCTGTTAATTTTCTTTCCTTAACCTCCGGCCCCAAAGAAAACGCTGTATAGCTGGTTAGCTCAGATAAGATTTTCGCAGATTGTTCAATGATATCATTAATCTCCCGAAACTCTGAGCCAAAGGACTGGCGAATACTATTTAATTCTCCCGGTTCTACCTCAGCTGGTTTCAGCAGGTAATCAACATAATAGCGATAGCCGTTCATAGACGGAACCCTTCCAGAAGAAGAATGGGTTTTAAGCAGCAATCCCTGCTCCTCTAAAGCTTTCATATCATTTCGAATTGTGGCAGAACTGGACTTGATTCCATCCTCCATCAATTTTTTCGAACCTACAGGTGTCCCCGTAGTTGTGTACTGCTGGATGATAAGTCTCAAGATTTCTTTTTGTCTTTCAGTAATCATAATACCACCCTCCATTAGCACTCCTCTCTAATGAGTGCTAATACAATTATTAATATAGCAAGTTCTATCATGATTGTCAAGAAAAAAACAGCAATTTTTAGCACTCTTTATAACCGAGTGCTAAAAATTGCTATAGTTTTCTTTTTTCTTGTTATTAAGCATCCAAAAGGAAGGATTCAAAGACTTCATTTCCAATATATAGTCCTTTTTCACTGAGGCGAAGTGCCTCTGCTGTTTCAACTAATAATCCCTTATTGATTAGTGAAGGAATAACTTCCCCGTAAACTGTCGTTATGTCAATGCCAAACTTTTCTACAAAACGCTTTTTGTTTACACCGCTTAGCTTTCTTAGTCCCAGAAACATTTCTTCTTCAATTTGATTGTTCTTAGTTAAATGTTCAGTTTCTAATACTGGCAGACGATTTTCACGCAAGGGTTTTAAATAATGCTGAATGGGTCCGTAATTACGGTAACGATTGTCTCCCAGATAACCACTGGCTCCAGCACCAAATCCATAATAATGTTCATTATTCCAATACACAAGATTGTGTTGGCTCTCTTTTCCCTTCAACGCAAAATTGCTGACCTCGTACTGTTGTCTGTTCGTCTGCGCCATTTTTTTGATTGTCTCTTCAAACATCCCTGCTTCCGCATCCTCATCAGGAAGAGTCAGCCTTCCTTGTCTCACCCAATTCATAAACATCGTTTTATTTTCCAATATCAGTGAATACAATGAATAATGAGGGAGGTCTAAATCAATTGCCCGCTGAAGTGTATCCTGGAAGCTGGCAAGCGTCTGCCCTGGCAACGCATAAATTAAATCAATACTAACATTCTCAAATGCCTCTTTGTCTAAAAAGTCCATTGTCTGGTAGACATCAGCTGCGGTATGTTTTCTACCAATTTTTTTCAGCAGTTGATCGTCGAAGGTCTGAACCCCCATTGATAGACGGTTTACACCATAATTCTTCATTACTTTCAGCTTCTCTCGACTTAAATCTCCCGGATTTGCTTCTACTGTAAACTCGTTGCAGTCATCAAAAGGAAGCAGCTCCCTCACACCAAACAGCAAGCGGTCCAGCTGTTCTGCACTTAGCGATGTTGGTGTTCCGCCGCCTACATAGATTGTTTCCATCTTTTTTCGAGGGGATTCCGCCAATGTCAGACGAATCTCTTTTAGCAGCGCTTCAATATATTCATCTACCGGCTGACCTTCCAGAAAAACTTTATTGAAGTCGCAATAGTAGCAGATATGCTCACAGAATGGTATGTGAATGTAAGCTGAAATTTTGCTGTTGTTTCTTAAATCATTGTTTATCGTCATTCTATTCATTTTCCTTCCAAAAACCAAAATCACACAATATTAACACCATGGAAACCATTAGAAAAAAATTCACTTGTATCATCGTTCAAATTTTAATCATTTCTAGCGCCCTTCGGTTGCTTTTCAAGCTTAAGCCGCCAGTTAAACACTGGATGTTTCCGTCTATTTTAGCATATTATCCGCATAGGTTATAGAGAGTCTGTTTGGAATCTTTCAGTTCTATTTTTTATCATGGTAGGTTAGTGCCATCTGGATACAGATAATCAGAGTATCTATTGGCAACACTTCTTGAGGATTCAGTACAATGGCTCTGTTTTTTGAAAAGCTGAGTGAATCGGAAAACCTGCATATTCAATCGTTTCAATGTCTCTGAAAATTGTTCGCTTAGAAACGCCGAAACGTGCAGCCAGCTCAGAAGCGGAAATAACATCATTTTCTAAAAGTAAAATAATGATTGATAAAACACGCTCAATTTTCTTCATTTTCTATCAACTTTCTGCTAAAAGCAGTACCTCTTCCCCCTGATTCTGCAAGGTGGTCACATGCATCGTGCCCCACTGACACAATCCATCCAAAACAATTTCCAGTGTTTCTCCATATGGACTCAATGAGTATTCTACTTTTGGCGGTACCTGATTGTATGATTTTCGTTTGACAATATTATCCAATTCTAATTCACGCAGCTGCTGAGTCATCATTTTCTGACTAATTCCCGGAATTTTACGCTGCAAGTCGCTTGGACGCAATGCACCATGACGCAAATTACATAAAATAATCGGTTTCCATTTCCCGCCAATAACCTCCATCGCAGCTTCAACACCAATATTATAAATTTTTTGTTTCATTTTTTCGCTCCAATCCTTCTAGTTTCACAATTGATACTTTTTTGTTAGTATAGCACGAAAAAGTCGGTACTATCCTTTTGGATAATTCCGTTATATAGTAATTTCAGAAAAAGCTTGAGGAGGAAAATCAATGATTCATTCATTAGAAGAAAAAATAATAGTAAACAATGGAAGCCAAATTCCCGGGTTAGGCTTAGGGGTTTTTCAAATACCTGATGAAGAAACAGAAGCAGTGGTTTCTGAAGGAATTCTTCAAGGCTACCGCCTGATTGACACTGCTCAAATTTACGGAAACGAAGCTGGTACAGGCGCTGGAATAAAAAAAGGAATGGCGGCAGCAAATATAGCAAGGGAAGAACTATTTGTGACTTCCAAGCTTTGGAATAATCACTTATCCTATGACGAAACAATAACTGCTTTTGAAAATAGTTTGTCACTTCTAGGGCTGGACTACCTTGATTTATACCTGATTCACTGGCCTGGAACAGATGCATTTGAGACATCCTGGAAAGCATTGGAGGACCTATACAAAGCTGGAAAAGTTAAGGCTATCGGCGTCAGCAATTTTCAGATTCAGCATTTAGAAAAGCTGCTAAGTTTCGCAACCGTTCTACCTGTCATCAATCAAATTGAGCTGCATCCAAAATTGAACCAACAGAAATTACGGGATTTTTGTAAACAGCATAATATCCATATTCAGGCTTGGTCACCATTGATGCAGGGCAGAATATTAAATGACCCCCTCCTACAAAAGATTGGGGCAGCTCACCAGCGTTCCAGCGCACAAATAGTTTTGCGTTGGGCTGTTCAACAGGATATTCTGCTGGTAGTAAAATCTGTGCAGTCTGCTCGGATGAAAAGTAATGCACAACTGTTTGATTTTGAATTATCTGATGAAGAGATGGTGGCAATAACTAATTTGAACGAAAATCTACGCGTCGGACCAGATCCTGATACGTTTGACTTCTAAAGGAGGTTTTTATTATGGAGATGAATGTAGCTAAAAAAACTGCTCTTGTTACTGGTTCCACCAAAGGAATTGGAAAAGCCATCGCTATTGAGCTGGCACGCGAAGGAGCAGATGTGATTATTAACGGACGAGATAAAGTTCAGGTGATGCATGTTGTTGAGGAGATTAAGCAGCTGTTTCCAGAAACTGACCCACAGGGGGCCCCAGCTGATTTAGAAAAATTAGAAGAACGTGAGAAGCTTTTCAATACCTTTCCTAAAGTAGATATTTTAGTTAACAACATGGGTATTTTTCAGCCAATGGATTATTGGGCTATCACCGATGATATTTGGGAACATTTTTTCAAGGTTAATGTCTTAGCCGGTAATGCTCTAGCCAACCATTATTTACCAGCTATGCTGAAACAGGATTTCGGACGAATTATTTTTATCGCCAGCGAAGAGGCCTTGATGCCGTCAGGAGAAATGGCCCAGTACAGTATGACGAAGACAATGAATCTATCCTTAGCAAAAAGCTTATCGAAGCTGACCGTAGGTACTCATGTAACGGTAAATACGATTATGCCTGGCTCTACTTTGACTGAAGGTGTTCAGAAAATGCTTGAGGACATGTACCAGGATAGCAGTCTTCCTTCAGATGAATGGGAACATGATTTTATGAAAAACCATCGTCCTCTTTCACAGATTCAGCGGCTGATTCGTCCTGAAGAAATCGGTCGGTTGGCCGTTTTTGTTGCCAGCCCGTATGCCTCATCTTTTTCCGGCTCTGCTTTACGTGCAGATGGCGGCTTAATCCCTACGATTTATTAGCTATTTATGAAAAGATAAGAAAGCAGTTTCCAGCCTGTGATTTGTAAAAAACGTTCAAATTAAATGCAATTAGAGGCTACGCTGCTAAAATTGAGAAACTAATTATCACGAATATACAAAAGACAGGTTGAACATGAGATCTAAAACGTCTTATGCTCAACCTGTCCTTAATTAAGAGTGGCGCATCAATTAGAAGCACTAATTCTACTCACCAATAGGATTCTTCTCTTGCCAACTGCAGTTATGCAAGAGTCGCTTTAACTATAGCTTGCTGCTTTATTTCACTTTTTCCTTTTTGCAAAATAATCCGCAGTATCCTGCTCATCCTGCTTCAGTTGGCTAATTAAGGCGTCTGCCCCATTGAATTTGACCTGATCACGCAGATAGTGGTCCCAGCGGACAGTAACCTGCTCACCATAGATGTCTTTATGAAAATCTAAAATATAGACTTCTACTGTTAACTCCCTACCTTCACCAAATGTATCATTATGCCCAATGGATCCCATTCCGGCATACCACTGATTACCAATTTTAATCCGAGTAGCATAAACGCCGATTCGAGGTAGTCTAACAATACTTTTCACTTGAATATTCGCAGTAGGAAAACCAAGTTGTCTTCCCCGTGCATCTCCATGAACAACTGTTCCTTCAGTTTCATACACATACCCTAATAGCTCAGTAACCTCTTCCATATTACCATCATCCATCATTTCCCGAATACGTGTGGAACTAATTTTCAGCCCCTCCAGCTCTTCCTTCTGAACAGTAACAACATCGAACCGCCCCTTGGCATATTCAGGAAAATGAGCAACATCAGCGATATCCTTAGGTCCGTAAGTATAGTCAAACCCGGATACTGCAACTTTTCCATGCAGCGCTACAATATATTGATCAACAAATTCCTGTGGAGGCAGCTTTGCAAATGCAGAGGTGAAGTCAATAATATAAAGAATGTCTACGCCTAGCGCTTCCATGTGTTCTTCTTTTTGTTTTAAACTGGTCAGGTACTTCATAGATGCCGGCTCAATTTTTTGAAATACAATTGAAGGATGTTGATTAAAAGTCATCACTGCGAGCTTCAGGCCTTTTTCTTCGGCAATTTTTTTGCCGGTTTCGATAACCTTCTGATGTCCTTTGTGCACGCCGTCAAAAAAACCCAGAACCATCACCACATCCTCGTTTGGAATTTCTTTTGGATCGTAGGGATGGCGGATTGAAACGATTTTCATAATTCAAAACTTCTTTCTTTAATTATTTCTCAATACCTTGCTCGGCTTTAAAAGATGAGATTTTTCCTCATGCTGTTTATATAAGCTTACCACCAAATCATGGTGATAGAGGGCAATTAGTTCTGCCGGCATATCAGTGATGCCCAACTCTTTCATCGTCAAAAATACGCCATTCCGTACTTTACTATACTGTTCGTCCGTTAAATAAAACGCAGGAAAGTCTTTAACTGCTGTTTCAATAGGTAGTAACACCTGATTAATTTCTCCGGCCTCCATTTTCTCTGCCACTTCTGCTAATGTCAGACACTGATCCTGTCTCAAACCACCACTCGCTGTTCTAACTAACTCAGACATATGAGCGGGTACGCCTAATAAAGTACCTGTATCAACTGAAAGAGTACGTACATAAGTCCCTTTTCCGCAGACCACTTTGAAACGCCAAGACTGCGTTCCTTTCTCCTCATCTAACTGCGGCGTACTAGTTCGTTCAAATGAATGAATCAGCGCCGTTCTTTTAGGTCGTTTAACTTCCTCACCATTTCGGGCATAGTCATACAATCGCCGCCCGTTCACTTTAACAGCAGAATACATCGGTGGGATTTGAGTGATTTCTCCTAGCATCTGTTCCATCGCCCAGTCGATTTTCTCAACAGGAAAAGGTATGGTAATGCTTTTTTGCTCAACCACATCTCCGCTGGCATCTTCAGTTGTTGTAGAGATTCCTAAGGTAATCTCTCCTTCATACGTTTTTCCTGAATCAACCATATATTCAATTACCTTTGTTCCTTTACCAATACAAATGGGTAAGACACCAGAGACATCAGGGTCTAGTGTGCCTCCATGACCAATTTTTTTGGTATGCAGAATTTTTCTTAGCTTAAAGACACAGTCATGACTGGTCATTCCGCTTTCCTTCCATAAAGGCAGGATTCCATCCATCTTATTTCCTCCATTTTCGTACTAACCAGATTATTATAGCATAGAACGATTTCAGTTTACACGCCGCAAATCTGTACGCAATGATTCCTCACCTGCCTATAAGTGTCTGAAAAATATAATAACATAATCATAATCTTTTATTTTGTGTTATAGCTAACTTCAGTCAATAGAATGTAAACAGGTGCAAACACCTCTTGATGTCTAAAAATACCTACAACCTACTCTAAAAAAGCAAAGACCTTACCATACAAATGTATGCAATAAAGTCTCTGCCTGTGTCTTATTGATTAGAGTTTTTCTTGGCTTTTCTTGCAGTTCTTGTTTGCTGTCGACGATCTACTTTTCGTTTCTGCTTATTGCTGGCAGAAATCGCACGATCAATTTTTTTCTTATAGCCTGGTTTAATCTTTTTCTTTTTCTTCTTTACTAGGCCAATCAGCGTAGGATCTAACTCATCTTTTGATTTTACACGTTTCGTCCGACGATTACGATCATAGGTATCCACAATCTCACCGTCTTTGATTTCCTTAGGATAAAACTTTATCCCAAGTTTCTCAACCTGAGCAATAAGTAAATCATCGGAAGGATCATAAAGTGTTATCGCAGTTCCATCCAGACCATTTCTTCCAGTTCTACCAACGCGATGAATAAAGAAATCCAGTTCTGAAGGCACTTCTGCATTGATGACATGAGAAACTCCCTCAATGTCAATGCCCCGTGCGGCTAAATCTGTTGCTACTACATATTGGAACTCCAGATTTTGAACTTGGCGCATCACGCGTTTTCGTTCTCTCGGCGTAATATCTCCGTGAATTTTGGCTGCTTTTAGCCCTTGCTTTTTCAAATAATCCGCAATTTCATCCACACGTTGCTTAGTGTTAGCAAATACAATTGCCAGATAAGGATGACCAACTGTCAGCAGCTGATAAATCAAACGGTTTTTATCCTTACCTTTGGTAGATATCAGCCAGTTGTCAATAGTATCAGAAATAACCGTCTTCGGTTTAATATGTTCAACAACTGGATTTTCCATATACTTCTTCAAAAAAGGCTTTAGCTTTTCAGGAATTGTGGCTGAAAACACCAGCATTTGCAGCTTATCAGGCAAACGTCCCGCAATCTGATCTACTTCCTCAAGAAAGCCCATGTCCAATGTCATATCCGCTTCATCTACTACAAAAGCAAACGCCGTATGGACCTTCAGTGCTTGTTCATTAATCATATCCAAAATCCGGCCAGGCGTACCTATTACAATATGGGGTTGTTGATTCCCCAGTTTATTGAGCTGACGCTGCTTATCTGTTCCGCCAACAAAGTTTGTAACACGGATTTCCGGCGAACTAAATTGTGCAATTTGACTTGCCTCTCCATAAATCTGACCAGCCAGTTCACGGCTAGGAGCAGTAATAACTATCTGTACTTCATCCCGTGCTGCATCAACTTTATCCATTAAAGGCAACAGAAAGGTATGCGTCTTTCCGCTTCCAGTTTGTGATTGTCCAATCACATTTTTTCCTTTTTTAATCACAGGGATTAGCTTTTCCTGAACTTCAGTTGGTGCTTTAAATCCTTTATCCTCTAAGGCCTTCATAATAAAAGGCTGAAATTGAAATTGTTCAAAGGAGCTCACTTGCCCACCTCTTTTCTTTTAATTACTAGTAAGTCCTCAAGCATTATACCACAAAAGTCATTCAGACTCTCCGCTTTTTCTGAACTTTTCTTCTCTAGCGATGGTACTGGCAGTATACGTATGGCTGGCTCTTTCATAAAATAGCCTTCTGTTTTTCTTGAAAAAGGCATAGCCGATATTTAGAAAGAACAGTAAAAAAAGCAGTCCACAAAACAAGGTAAGTATGAATGAAATCAACTGAAGCATACGATTATTTGAATTTAGCCATTGCGCTGAACTGCTGAGATAAAGCGAGATTAACCCAAATACATAGTAGAAATAGCCATATCTCAAGATTAACGAGCGAAAACGAACACTACTACCATCTTCTGAAACGATTCTGATTTTAACAATTTTTTTCCCAAGCGTTTGACCATTCGCTACGGCAGGTAAAACCATAAATACAAGAAAAACCATCAAGAAGTACCAGAAACGGCTTCCAGAAAACTGTACTTGATCATCCCAAATACGATAGCTTGGAATGAGCCGCAGTATAATATTAATGCAGCCTTCAAGAATAAAAATGCTTATCCAGTCAATCGTAAAAGCAACAAATCTTCTAAACAGCGTCACCTGCTGTCCTTTCTTATAAGCCGCTTCATCAATTTCCGCTCTTGTCGGCAGTAAAAAGGTGAATAACGGTGTAAACAGAAAGCCAATCATTCCGCCTAAAGTATTGTTCATTAAATCATTGACATCTGCTAAACGATACGGTCTAGGATAGATAAAATATAGCCCGCTCAATTGTGTCAGTTCAAAAAATAATGATAACAAAAAACTATATAAAACAACTTTTTTGAAGGTTAACCCGAAATAGTACCTTAAATACATACCAAAAGGAACTAAAAGTAAAATATTAAAAACAGGCTCTAGTACAACTCCCTGTTTGAGTGCCGGCAGATAGGTTGATGGCTCTCCTATAACCAGCTTCGTTTGATCTAAAAATCGGACAACCGTATAAAATGGCCGCAGTTCAATAATCTGACTTGTGTATTTTGCTACCTCCTCACGGGATGGTAGTGGTAAAATAACTAAAAAATAGGCACATAAAAGATAAAAAATGAATGAATATAGAATAACTGCCCGTCTAAATAAAAATGTACCATATTTTCGATATTCATAAATGATAAAAATAAATGAAATAGCAAATGCTAAAAATGGAAAAGTATAGATTGCTGTCTGAATCGGTCCTTCATATGCTGCCATCTTGTCGCCTCCTTTACACTTAATTCTAAGTCTAATCAAAAAACAACTATTTGTCATGTCAGGCGAATGCTTTTTAAAGAAAATATTTTTTGAAAACTAAACGATTTACAGTTATTATATAGATAAATCTTATTGAACAGGTATATGAAGCTAAACTACAGCTATCTATCGAAACACATACTATCCGTTATGGAAATCAGATTCAAAACATGATACTTGTTTTATCCAGCGAGTTACTTTTCAATTGTTCTGAAAAAAACAAACGCTAATTTTGATTTTAGACTTTGCTTTTTTTGAAATTTAGTTTTGCTTTTGTATTTATGATAATTTCTAACAAAAAGAAGGAGGGAAATTATATGCTGAACGGGTATTTTGCATTCGGTGTGCCAGTGTTTCTAATTGTTTTATATATCTTTTTTGAATGGATTAGACTAAAAACCCATGTTCATTATTATATAGGTTTTATTCTTTTACTCATCTCATCATTTATGACTGTTTTTAGTTTTCAAGTTATGCAGGAATTCTGGGCATCTAATGCAAAATCAGATGTTCAACTGGGCTACTCTCCGAATATCCTTTGGTTTCCTCTTATTCTGGGTATGCTTTTAATTATCCTTAACTGCGGGCGTGGTTTGAAACGAATTTATGCTTTTGAACAGGAACGTAAGCAGACTCACAAAGAGAATGATTAGTCTAAGCTACAATAAAAATAGGAAGTTAAACCCCATACTTTTGTTTCCACGACTAAACAGCTATTTCCCTAATAAAGAAGCATTCAGCAGATTATTGACCGCTGAATGCTTCTTTATTATTTATATATTAAATTGTATAGTTTCTTTGAACAATTTTTTCATAAAATGCTCTTACATCTTTTTTTAGTAATGGTGCCTGCAAATAATCTTGTCCAATAAAATCAATATGATCCCAGCCTTTAATAACTGGTTCTACATACCAAATTCCTGGTTCCATTTGATTATCCGCAACTTTACTCTTTTGTGTGAAAGGAGCTTTTGCCGAAATAACTGGTACAAGTCCATCATTCGCTCGCCATTCCACTGTTCCTGTTTTCCCAAGAATTGATGAAGGAATTGTAAACAGAGGAGACATTGTAATAAATGGTAAATAATTACTGCTAATCCCTGATTTATAAGTAGCATCTCCAGCAAAAGAGAAGTAATATACATCTTCAGCAAGATTTGTCATTTGGTTAATTGTATCTGAACCAGCTACAGTTAAATCATGAAGGGCAATATCTTGACTATTATTCCAAACATTACTGCTCAATACCCGCTTCATATAGTCCTTGTTGCTTTCTCCAGTGCGCTGACGCAGCCCCCATTGATCTAATTTGAAATCATATGGAATCTTACTTTTACTACTTCCGGTTGCAGCTGCCAAACTATAGATAAGATCACTAATTAGTGGTTTAGCAACATCTGCGATTTTCGTCCCATTATGTGGGGTTCCCAAGGTCGTAATACTGTGAACCCAATTTTTATTTCCTTGAAACAGTTCTGATATATCTGTTCCATTGGCTGCGGCATAACTTTGTTCTTCCGCGGATCCTTCCCGCAGCAGCGTTTCCAGCACTCGACTGGTTTGCCCTCCTTGGCTATGTCCTATTAAATGGATTTTGTGCTGACCATCCCATTGAGGATAAATTCCAGGAAATGTTCGTCCATATCGGTCATGACCATGCTTTTGAGCATGAGCAGCACCATAGTCTACTGTTCCTCCTTTAATATAATAGTACAGCTCTACAGCACGATCCCAGTTACTTCCAAACGGACTAACAATAGCTTCCAAACTAGTATAGCCTTTCGCATTCAAATCCCCTAAAATATTAGAAAATCCACCCCAATAAGTAATTGGGAAAGGTTTCAGCTCATCTGGACCAAAACCAACCAATCCATGGACAAAAACATGCGGATCCTTATTTTCTCCATGTACTTCTTCAGTTTGAAAAAAACCAATACCTAAAAATAGACAAACTCCTACAATAAAATAATACAAATGTTTCTTTTTCATTTTTTTCCCCCTAAAAAATATTTGAATGCCAAAAAACATCCTACTTATTATTATAATATTTATACAACAAATAAGAAACATATTTTTGTAATATTTTTTTAATTTTCAAATAAAATGACAAAAAAGAGTTTGGGACATAAGTAAATGCCCGAACTCTTCTTTCTCTAAAATCCGAATAAACGGCGTTCCAAAAGTAGCTCTCTCGGAAATAAGCCGAACTATCTCAAAAATATGAAAAGCTATTTTCGGATAATTCGTCTTATTTCTCGGAGCTAAACACTTTGGCACTGACCCCCAAAAGTGAGAGGGCAAAAGAGAGGCGATTAAACGGTCTGTTTTCGATAGGCTATCGGTGATAGATAACCCAACTTCCGTTGAATTCTATGGGTATTATAATTCTTAATGTAATTTGTGACAATATCTATTACAGTAGTGGTAGAGTATTTTGGCTCTATGT
>NZ_JBXPBP010000024.1:0-44908 GCF_056924295.1 Enterococcus sp. LJL128
ACTAAATCTAAGAAAATTAGGAAAATATATGGAGAGAAAGAGAAGGGAAGAAGAAAAAACAAGCCCGATTTTGACATTCATCATCAAAATCGAGCTTGTTTTCTTTTTGAGAGTGGATTATGTCCCACTCCCTAAAAAATATTAAATAGCGTTTCATTGTTCTTATATTCCTGAAACGTACTGTCGTAAGAAGCATAGACAGCAAAGCAAGCTCCGTGGGATTAAGCAGGAATCAATCAAAAATAGCAGCAGCTATTTTCGGATAATTCCAGTTTAATCTCGGAGCTTTATATTTTTTGCATTCTCATTTTCTGTATCTGAAATGAAGTGAATTAACATCTATTCAAAATAGAAAATCAATCGTCCGCAAGAATAGATACCTACTTACCCTTCAAAATCATCATTTTTTTCAAAATGGTAGCTCGGTTCGTCCATTTTTTCATTATAGTCTACAAGCAAGTCATAGCCTTTAAAGAACCAATCATCGGTTTCTTCAACAAAGTATAGTCTGCCTGCTTCATTAACCTCTATTAGCGGCGTCTCTGGGGTATCAACAGACATCCCAACTGAAAAACCTTCATGGACATCGGTTTTCCCGTAGACCTTCCCATAAAAGCGAATCCCCATCCCTGAGGCAACATCGATTTCCCCTTCAAACCATTTCTGAGCACGAGGTGTTATCGTCAGTTTCATCATCATTCCTCCCTACCAAACCATTGTAGCATACGGCACAGTAGTTTCATGGAAAAATGCTTATTGACTCATTTTCTCGTCCAATAAGTCAACATCGTCCGTATCACCAATTACTAACAGGTTATCATTCTCCCGAACGATTTCTTCTGCAGCAGGAGAAGCAATAACTTCTGTTTTAGATCGACGAATAGCAACTACGGTCAAGCCGAACCGCTGACGGAAATTTAAATCAGCAAGTGTTTTGTTATAAAACTTTGGATTAGATACACGAACCTCTGCTAAGGAAAACTCATTTGACAGCTCAATATAATCTAAAATATTTTTTGATACAAGCTTGTGTGCCAGTCTGACCCCCATATCCCGTTCCGGGTGAACCACTGTATCTGCTCCTATTTTCTCTAATACTCTAGCATGATAAGAGTTCACAGCCTTCGCTAGAACGTTAGGTACACCCATTTCCTTCACCATCAATGTGACCAAGATGCTTGCCTGAATGTCCTCGCCAATCGCAACAACTACATGATCAAAATTGCGGATACCTAAAGAACGCAGGGTCATCTCATCCTGCGCATTAGCAACTACTGCATGAGTAGCAATATTCATGTACTCATTTACCCGATCTTCACTGCTGTCAATTGCAAGGACTTCTTGTCCTGCCTCAGCCAGCGTTTGACAAATACTGCCTCCAAACCTTCCCAATCCAATAACCGCAAAGTTCTGCTTCATAATATTCAATGCTCCTATAAATGAATTTAGCAAAAGCACAATAGGGGGTTATTATTCCTCCATGCACTTCTGCTTTTAAATGTTATACAATTTTATCACTACTCTGTTAGCTGATGCTGAAAAGCATAAATCGTCGCCTGTGTCCGATCATCTACGTCAAGCTTTGCTAAAATATTGGAAACATGGGTTTTTACTGTTTTTAATGTAATAAACAGCTCATCAGCGATTTCCTGATTACTTTTCCCTTTCGCAATCAGCAAAAGAATTTCAAATTCTCTATTTGTTAAATCATCATGAAGAACCGGCTCCTGTTTCTTTGTCAGCCGCTCCATCATTTTTGTTGTAACCTCTGGTTCAAGTACACGTTCCCCACGATAAGTTGCCCGAATAGCATCGGCAATTTCATGAGCTGTAGATGTTTTCAATAAATAGCCGGCAGCGCCAGCTTCAATAGCAGGATATACCTTTTCGTCATCAATAAAACTTGTTACGATAATAATCTTGGCTTCTGGCCAGTCTTTCAATATCGCTTGTGTAGATTCTATCCCATCCATTTCGTCCATAACCAAATCCATCAGAATAACATCCGGTCTTAACTCTAATGCTTTTTCGTAGCCAATTTTTCCATTCTCAGCTTCGCCAATTACTTCAATATCTTCTTGAATAGACAGGTAGGAAGAAACACCTAAGCGCACCATTTCATGGTCATCCACCAGCATTACTTTGATCATCTACAAGCTCCTCCTTTATCACAGGTACTTTTATTTCTACACTCGTTCCTTGGTCTTTAAAGCTGATAATCTTGATTGTACCGCCCATACCGGCTACTCGTTCCCGAATGTTCTTCAAGCCGTAGCTGCCGGCTTTGTTCTCGTTTTCATTTGTATCAAAGCCCACACCGTCATCAACCAGTCGCAAAAGGACGCTATCATTAACTTGATGCATGTATACTTCTAGCTCATGGGCTTTCGCATGACGCAGCGTATTCGATAGGAGCTCCTGAACAATCCGAAACAGATGATCTTCAATACTGTTGTTCAGACAAACATCTTCTACATCCCACGTCAGTTCAATCTTAATTTTTGTCTGCAGTTCTTTTAGAAGCTGTTCAATCCCCTTTTTCAAACTCTTTCCTTCCAGACTTACTGGACGTAAATGCAGCAGTAGGGCTCTCATTTCAGATTGAGAAGCATTGATAATATCACCGACAATCGCCAGTTGTTTCTTGAACATTGCCATTTCAGGCGCCTCTGATTTTTGAGCCTGCTCATTTAGTGCAGAAATCAACATCATCGCACCAAAGAGCTGCTGACTCACTGAATCATGCAGTTCTCTGGCCAGACGATGACGTTCTGCTTCTAAAATCTCTTCTCTCGTTTCGCCATCTACAATCTGCGGACGACTGTTTAACAACTGAAGTTCTTTCGACATCTCCAGCAATTTAGCCCGAATCTTTCCCATATCCGTGTCAATTTCGCCAACATATGCATCGCTTTCCGGATGGGGGATTCGCTTAGCCAGCAGAGGACTGTCATAGTTCCCAGCTGCCAACAAACGCAGCTTTTCTTCAATTTTACCATATTGCGCTTTTTGCACAATAGAAATCAATAGAAAAGTAATCAAACCCACCAACAAAGAAATCAGTAAAATATGAAAAAAGAAAGGGATGTAGAAAACTTTTCTACGGAAAAGCTCCAACAGCCAATCTTTTTGTCTTGTTGAATAGAAGTAGGAAAACAGCGTAAATACTACAACTAAAAATGTACTGAGCGAAGCATAAATTGCCAGCATCTGTCGGGAAATCTTCTCACCTATCATACACGGATCACCTCAACATCTCCTAACAAAGTATTTGTAATGATTTTCAGCCTTCTCGGATTATCATCATAGCTGTCGCTGTAAATTTTGAAGGATTCATTTTTCAAATGATACTTCTCGTCTTCAAATGTCACACTGCCGAAAAATGTGGAGTGCTCCAACAGAACTGCTACGCCCAAAGGAACAAGTATCCTTGTGCGGCCAAAACCTTTTCTTACAATAATAACATTGTCATCCTTCGGCAACAAGGTATTTCCTAAATCAACAATTGTGTCGCCTGAAAGAACGTTGATGTTGATATCATCCCACTCATACACATTGCTGCCAATCCGCTCATTGGCAAACCAGGGACGTTTGAAGCGGCGGCCATTTTTACTTTCAACATTCGTTGTCTCAATAATCATCATTTGCTTTTTCTTCCAAGGAGCCCGCTGTGTAATATCAATGCCGGCAACTTCCACACCTTTTAAACCAATAAATAAAATAGCAAAGACAACCATCAGCCAAACAGCCGGACTGTTAATTACCCCAATTAGAATCAGGATAACCCCCATTATAAGTAAAAAACTGTTAAAGTTATTTCTACGCGGTCTTCTTGTAGAAAAGACCACACTTAAAACGCCTAGTATCAACAGGATGAGAAGAGGTGTGTTATGTATAACCTGCCATAAAGCACAAACAAATAATAATGCCTCTACAATAATAAAAAATCTCCATGGATTATTCATTCTTACTCCCCCTTTCTTTCTGTCATTAGTATACCTTGTCTCTCACAATAATATTAGTTGCTTTAGTACGATTTTGCTATAGGTCTTAAGCCTGAGTTTTCAACAAAACGAGGATGGGAGAGTTATTTCTCCTATCCTCGGTTATCATCTTCATCTATTCTTTAGCCTACACGGGTAATTTTTACCTGCATATCGCCGCCCGGTGTTGCAATCGCAACCTCATCACCTAAGTATTTGCCAATCAAAGCCTGTGCAATTGGTGAATCATTGGAAATTTTCCCTGAAAACGGATCCGCTTCAGCACTTCCTACGATTGTATACTCTTCTTCGTCTCCATCTGGCAGTTCCATAAACGCAACCGTTTTTCCAATAGAAACTTCATCTGAATCAACTCCGCCGTTATCGATAATTTCAGCAAAACGAATCATATTTTCCAATGTAGTGATCCGTCCTTCAACGAAAGCCTGTTCGTCTTTAGCAGATTCATACTCAGAGTTTTCAGACAAGTCTCCAAAACTACGGGCAATCTTAATACGCTCTACAATTTCTTTTCGTTTAACTGTTTTTAATTCTTCTAATTCCTGCTCTAACTTTTCTTTTCCTTCAAGTGTCATAGGAAATACTTTTTCCACCATAATGATTCTCCCTTACTAACTTACTACAATTTGTTATGTATTTGTTTCTAACAATATACAGCATTTGTAATCCACAAAAGATTACCACGGTTTCCAAAAATTGTAAATAAGAATTGTGTATTTTTATTTTTTTCGTTTCTAAAAAATCTACCGCTTTCATAAATTTATCAAAGCGAAACGAGCCTCACCGTAAATAGTTTGGCTCGTAACAAATTACTCTAAAATTATACTTAATCACTATTTTCTTCTGTATTATTCACATATTTGTCTACTAAAACCTGATGCTCTTCATATGTTTCAGCAAAGTAAACTTTTCCAGTAGTGATATCCGCTACAAAGTACAGATAATTGTTCTCTTCAGGATTCAGCACTGCGGAAATCGCCTGTTCACTCGGACTGTCTAGAGGTCCAGGTCCATATCCGGCATTTTTATAGAGATTGTATGGAGAATCAACTTCCAGATCCTCATAGGTTACCAGTTCCTTATGTTCTCCTAATGCGTAAAGTATTGAAATATCGGACTGCAGTGGCATATTAGCAGCCAATCGGTTGAAGAAGACCTGCGCAATGTTTCTTCGGTCGCTTTCTTCGACTCCTTCTTTTTCCACGAGGGAAGCTAGTGTCAACACCTGCTGATTAGACATTCCTTTTGCATGAATTGTTGGCTTGAATTGCTCCATTACACTGTTTGACTTAGCTACCATTTGTTCTACAAAATCTTCCAGTGTAATATCTTTGTAGTAATCATAGGTTGCCGGGAATAGATAGCCTTCCAAACGATAACGAACCCCTTCTGCAGTTGCCGCAGTTTCCAACAAGTCAGGGTATTTCGCTTGAAGCGAGTTAAAATAATCTTGATTTTTCATCAATGCAATAAAATCGTCTTTTTTAAACGAAGTATTTTCTTTGATTGCATCTCCGATTTTATCAATATCATACCCTTCAGGAATCGTTACTTTTCCATCCGCAATTTGAGTTGGCTCAGCTGTTCCTCCAGCTTTGAGCATCTCGCCCACATCGTCCAAGGTCATATCAGGAGACATCTGATAATAGCCTGCCTGAAAATCCGTCAGATTTTTAAATTTAATATAGTAGTTGAACACCATACCGCTTTTAATAACTTTTGATTCCTCTAGTATGGCCCCAATCTCCTTATTAGAAGATCCCTCAGGAATATGAACCTGAACTAGATTAGAATCACTTTTATCCAATGGTTTCAATCCATCATCAACATACTTGTATAAGGTAAAACCGAAAATAGCAATCACCAGAATCAAAACAGAAATAACTAATAATGCTATTTTATTAACAATTCTGTCTTCTTTCTTTCGAGTTCGTCTAAACTCTTCTTTAGAACCTGCTCTATTTTCTGAAGTGCGGTGTACTTCATCCCCACTCTCATTTGTATTTTCTGATTGATAGCCGCCGCTGCGGGTATCGTGAGCCGCTGATCGGGAATAGCTTTCGGGAGCTTCCTGCCGGGACTCCCACTCTGATGAGTTATCAGTATAATCAGTATGCGTATTAGTTTCTTCACTATGATAGTTGTTTCCAGAAGAAGATGTATTGTCATTCTCAACATTGTCACCTCTCAAAGAACGCAGTACCTGATCTTTAAAGGAAGAATCAGAATGATCTTGATTATTTTGGTTATCGTTTGCCAAAATTAATCCTCCTTGCTTTTTAAATAACTTCTATAACTCCAACCATTATACATGAAAGTTTTTGAAATTTAAACTTTTTTAGGTAAAAGAGCTCTAAATTAAGATTCTTTTAGTGAAACTATGAGGAGAGCGGGCGCAGTTTCTTCCATCGCTTAAGTAATATTTCTCATTTTTCAAACCTGTAAAATTACAAAAAACGGCAGCTAATAAGTGCTTACTCCTATTTACGCAAAGCCTTTCAACCGAGGTCGAGACAAAAGTGTTTAGCTCCGAGAACCAAGTAGGTACTGTTCAACATCAGCTCATCCCTCGCTGTGTTTCACAGCAATAAGACGGATTATCCGAAAATTGTCAAGAAACACTACAAGGGAACCGAGCAGCTGTTGATTGATACCTACCTGGAGCTTTTCATATTTTTGAGATCGTTCGGCTTATTTCCGAGAACTTCAACTCTTAGTGCTTTTAGCACTTAGAAGTTGATGCTATCGGAACAAAGTGTAGTGAGCTTGCTGTCTCTACGAGTCTAGCGATTCTCGAGACAAAGCATTAGGTTCCTACAAGCTTGTCTACGGTTCTCACTCTGTTGCGATCCTCGAAGCATACAAAGACTGGAACGCCGTTTATTCGGATTTTAGAGAAAGAAGAGTTCAGGCATTTACTTATGTCCCAAACTCGAAATAAAAAGCTTCTGAATATCCTACTGTCTACTCTCACCATATAAAGAAAAAACGGTTTTAACATTCTTTTTTACAGGGCAGATAAAAAAGCGGGATAATCTCCCGCTTTTTATCTGTTCCTATTCTGCACTTAATGCTGCCATTGTTATATAGTTATACGGCTGGTTGAAGTGAGGCAGGAAGAAAATATCCAGCAATTTCAGCTTATCAATTGTTACACTTTCCTCAATTGCCAGTGAGAACATGTGAATTCCCATTGAAATATCTTCATAGGATGCCAGCTGAGCACCAATCACTCGACGTGACTCTTCTTCATAAACAATCCGAATTTTCACTTTATTGTTTTCTTTCATAAAGCCAGGCTTTTGTGTATCTTCAAATTCTGTATATTTCACTTTAAAGCCAGCTTTTTCAGCTTCTTGCACAGTTAACCCTGTTGAAACCATATTATAACCAAAAATTGAAATACCATTTGATCCCTGAACACCAATTGCTTCCAACGGTGTACCGCCGACATTGTGAGCACCGACAATCCCTGAACGAACCGCATTTGTTGCTAAAGCGATATAAGTTGTTGCTTGTACAGCATTAGAATAAATGGTTGCACAATCTCCTACTGCGTAAACATCTGGATCACTTGTTTGTTGATGATTGTCTACTAAATAGGCACCATTAGTAAATAATTTCAAATGATCCTTGCCAAGTTCATTATTTGGACGGAAGCCAATAGCGTTAATTACTAAATCTACTGGATATTCCCCTTTATCCGTCACAATAGCTTCTACTTTCTCTGAGCCTTTATATTCTTTGGCCAGTTCATTGTAATGAAGCTCCACACCGTTATCTGATAATACCCTATCCATATCATCAGTAAACCATTTATCATAATAGTTCGGCAGGCAGCGGTCTGCTGCATCAAAAAGCAGAACGTTTTTGCCACGGCGTTTCGCTGCTTCAGCAATTTCCACACCAATGTAGCCTGCACCGATAACTGCTACTGTTTCCACACCTGGCTGAGCCATTGCTGCATCCACGGCCTGACCATCTTGGAAAAGCTTCAGGAACTCAACATTTTTCAACTCTTTTCCTGGAATATCAGGAGAGATAGGAGCCGACCCAGTTGCTAAAATCAGCTTGTCATAAGTCTCAGAAAATTCTGCTCCGTCTTGCTTTTTACAATGAACAATCTTTTGTTCAAAGTCAATGTGATCAACTACTGTTTCCATGTGAATAGTTGCACCTTTAGCTTCAAAATCTTCTTTCTTTGTGTAGAAAAGATTTTCGTAAGAATCAATCTGACGTCCTACCCAAAGAGCAGTTCCACATCCTAAATAGCTCAAGTTCGTATTTTTATCAATCATTACGACCTCTTGATCCTTGTACGTGTCTAATAACGTGTTTGCTGCTGCAATACCTGCGTGATTGGTACCGACAATAACTGTTTTTGTCATTAAAAAAATTCCTCCATTTCATGTTAAAGGTTGTTATTCTATTATAACTCAATGTAAGGGATTACTTTTATCAAAATATCGAGATTTTATCGAAAAAATTGAGAATTAGTGAGCAAACTATTGGTTACGCTTACGTAAGCAAGGCTCCACTACTGTCAAAAAAATTCTATTTTTTCTATTAAGTATTCAAAAATTAACACTTCCAAAAAATAACGAATGTGATTTTATTGAACATAAAAAAAACCTGAGATTATCTTTCAGGATTTTTGTCTATAATACTCAGATAAGCAAATCAGCTAGTTCAACAGGCTTAGAGAGTATTTTATATGCCCCAGCTACTGTCAATTCTTCTTTGCTGCCATAGCCATACAATACGCCGACTGCTGGAAGATTATTTTCCGCTGCACCTAATATGTCATGCTCTCTATCCCCTATCATTACTGCCTCTGCCGGATTAATATTCCCGTTATTCAGCGCATAGCGAATCACATCTCCTTTTTTCGAACGTATACCGTCCATACTTGCTCCATAGATTCCTTCAAAAAAATCGGTGAGCTGAAAGTAATCTGCTATCTGGCGTGCAAAATGCTCAGGCTTGGACGTTGCTATATAGAGTTGGCAGCCTGCTTGTTTCAATTGCTTTAAAACCTCTGGAATTCCTTCATAAACAGTATTCTCGTAGATTCCTGTTTCCCTGTAATACTCCCTATAATAGGCTACAGCTTTCTCAGCAGCAGTTTCGTCCAAATCATAGTTCGTCATAAAAGAATCTTTTAAAGGCGGCCCTATAAAAGAACGCAGATTATCCTGCGGTGAAACTGCTACCTTCATTTTCTTCAATGCGTAGGTAACAGAATTGATAATCCCCTTACCAGAATCAGTAATCGTACCATCCAAATCAAACAAGAGTGCGCTATATCTCATCTTTATCCCTCCAATTGTTATCCTTATCGTAGCACACTTATTTCTTGTTAACGAGAAATAAAATAGCCAAGACCTATCTATTGCTTTTATTTTCATTTGCCACTATACTTACTTTTAGTAAGTTGAAAAAATCGAACCAGTTGGAGGTACTATTTATGGATACACAAATTAGAGGAATTCACCATGTAACAGCAATGACATCTAGTGCTGAAAAAATTTATCGCTTCTTTACTGATATTCTCGGTTTGCGCTTGATAAAGAAGACAGTAAATCAGGATGATATTGAAACCTATCATTTATATTTCACAGACGACTTGGGGAGTGCAGGAACAGATATGACTTTCTTTGATTTCCCTGGAATCCCTAAAGGAACTAAAGGAACAGACTCCATTTCCAGAACCTCATTCCGTGTAAAAAATGATGCTTCCTTGACTTATTGGATTGATCGCCTTAATCAACATGAAATTGATCATGGAGAAATTCAGGAGCGTTTTGGAAAAAGCTATGTAGAGTTTGAAGATTTTGACGGTCAGCGTTACCAGCTGATTTCAGATGAAAAGAATACCGGTGTAGCTGCTGGTGTTCCTTGGAAAAACAGTAATGTTCCAGCTGAACACGCAATTGTTGGTTTAGGACCCGTCTTTGTCACTGTTGAAAATTTTGAGCATATGCAGCTGGTTCTGACTGAGGTTTTAGGCTTTCATTTAATCGATGCTGAGGGCAGTTTTCATCTATTCGAAATTGGTGAAGGCGGCAATGGTGCCAGCATTATCGTAGAGCACCGTGATGATTTGCCTAAAGCTTCTGAAGGCTTTGGAAACGTGCATCACTTGGCACTGCGTGTTGCTGATGAAGAAGCTCTGCGTTTTTGGATTGACCAAATTAATAAACTAGAATTTCCAAACTCTGGCTTTGTTGAGCGTTTTTATTTTGAATCTGAATACTTTATGGCCGCACCACATGTTCTATTTGAGCTTGCTACTGACGGCCCCGGATTTTTACAGGATGAAACGTATGAAAATGCCGGTGAAAAGCTTTCCCTTCCACCATTTCTAGAACCAAAAAGAAAAGAGATTGAAGCTTTCGTCCGTCCTTTTGATACTACAGATGCCAACGAACAAAGATAAAGCCGAAAGGGTGAAACGCATGCTGCATTATTCTAGTAATCAGCTTTCAAAAAAGCAACAATATAAGTTTTTATCCGGCAGTATTATTCCCAGACCAATTGCCTGGGTAACAACGCTGAATCAGGACAATAATGTAGTTAATGCAGCTCCTTTCAGTTTTTTTAATGCCGCCGCTTCGGATATCCCGCTCATTAGTCTGGCTATTCTAAGAAAAAACGGACTGATGAAGGACACAGCGAGAAATATTCTTGAAAACCATGAGTTAGTTATTCATCTTGTTGATGAGGAAATCGTTGAAGTGATGAATCAAACTGCTGCTTCGTTGCCTGTTGATCAAAGTGAAGTGGTCGTAAATGCGCTTGACACAATCCCTAGTCAGTCGGTCTCCGTGCCAGCAATCAAAAAAGCCAAGTTAAGGATGGAGGCCCGGCTGCATCAGCATATTCCTTTGCAAAATCATACAGGCACTATCGTGACTGATATGATTATTGCTGAGGTTACGGACTTTTACTTTGATCAGACAATTTTTGATAAAGAATCCGAGTATATCCTGCCGGAGACATTTCGACCAGTTGCCCGCTTGGCTGGCAATTCCTATACACAAATGGGCACTATTTTTGACTTAACTAGACCTGAATAATAAATGTACTAGCCCGTTATTGGACAACAGCTTATTATAAAACTAAAAAAGATGCGCCATTATCCGTTCGATAAATGGCACATCTTTTTTCAATAGGCGGATGGGACAGAAGTGTTTAGTCCCTAGAAAATAAGAAGAAATTCACGAAAATGACAGGAAACACGAATGTGAGCTAGTCGATGTCGACTGATTCCTATCTGGTGTTCTCCAAATTTTTGTGAGTTTCGGCTTATTTCCAGAGGTCTTGCTCCTGCGGTTACTCGTCGCAGATGGTAGTATGGCATGTGCTCCTGCGGTTACTCGTCGCAGTTTAATGCTGGTATGTGCTACTGCTCCCACTGTTTATCCGGATTCCATGTGAGTAGGATATAACTCATTGAGGTCATGTCCCACTCGCTTCACATGGTACTATTACCGCAAGATAAGCTAAAAAATGCGGAGATAAATATTCTAATGATAGACACCATGCACTTTGTCCTGTTAGCCTGTTGTTCGTTCTGGCCGTAAGTCAACAATCTGCACACTACTGTCCAATGTTCCGCTAGGCGTTTTAAGATTCAGCGTATGCAGCCGCTGATCGAAATCCAGTGTCATTCCCTCGTCAAGATAGCGCTTAGAATAATCTTTTATATAGATATCCCCAATACTGCTTTCCACCAACGCATCATAGTCCTTCTTAGACTGTGAAGAATTTAAAATCAGAATGCGAAAGCTCATGTCTAAAGAACAAAAACCAACTTTGGAATATTCACCGGCCCCATCATCCATGTCTAGAATGACTATTGTATTTTCGTTTACATAGCTGGAAAGTTTTTTCTGTGCCTGGTCTGTAATTTTTAGATACATCGCTACCCTCTCCTTCTGCTTCCATTTTAACACCTATTCCTAAATTCTCCGATTAGTCTGCTTCTGTTTGCATCAATCCTATCTTTTTAGTTCCTGACTGCTTGAAACTCCCCATTTTGATGCTTCTTTCCCAATTCAATATAGTGATCCGCATTCCTTTTGTTTTTAGCAATCTCCTCTTTCGTCAACGGACGAATGACTGTTGCAGGACGTCCCAAAGCTAGAACATTTGGCGGAATCACAGTCCCTTCTGTTACTAGTGACCCGGCCCCAATCAAACTGTTTTCACCGATGACAGAGTGATTTAATAAAATACTACCCATACCTATAAGTGCTCCGCTTTTTATCTCACAGCCATGAATAATACACTGATGTCCGATTGTTACATAGCTTCCAATGGTCACCGCTGCCTGCGGATCCACATGAATGATTGTGCCGTCCTGAATGTTGCTGCCTTTTCCTATCTCAATTGTCTGATTATCTCCCCGCAATACTGTTTGATACCAAATACTCACATCTTCTGCCAGCCGAACATCACCGTAAACATCTGCACTTTCTGCAATGAAACCTTGTTTTTTCGTCATCATTTTCCCTTCTTTCTTTCACTCTAGTATAGCAAATTCCAGACTTGCTTTCTAAATAAAAAAGGACTGAAGTCTAGTCAAAATGACTAGACTTCAGTCCTTAGCACCGCATAAATGGGATTTTGAATCTTCTCTATTCTTCGAAGGTTTGTGGTAACCACCTTAGCTTTACCAGATAGTGCGATTACCTTAGCGACCTTTTTTTCTATTCTTTAATCATAATCACCGTCTTCTGCAAACTGACTGTTATACAGTTTTTCATAAAAACCACCTTGTGTTAGCAATTCTTCATGGGTACCTTTTTCTATAATTTCTCCTTGATTCATTACGAGAATCAAATCTGCTCCTCTAATTGTAGATAAGCGGTGAGCTATTACAAAACTAGTACGTCCTTGCATAACCTTATCCATAGCTTTTTGAATCAACGCTTCTAATCGCGTATCCACGGAACTGGTCGCTTCATCCAAGATTAAGATTTTCGGATCAGAAATTACTGCGCGGGCAATCGTAAGCAGCTGCTTCTGCCCTAGTGAGACATTATCTCCCTCTGCATTGATTTCCATATCGTAGCCGTCAGGCATTGTACGAATAAAATGATCTACATTGGCCGTCTCTGCTGCATCAACAACTTCATAATCAGTTGCATCCAGCTTTCCGAAACGAATGTTGTCCGCAATTGTTCCCTGATAAAGCCAGGCATCTTGGAGAACCATGCCAAAAACAGAGCGGACATCGCTGCGATTCATCTGCTTCGTATCCACACCATCAATTTTTATAGCCCCTTCATTCACATCATAGAAGCGCATCAACAGATTAATTAGGGTAGTTTTCCCAGCACCTGTTGGCCCAACGATAGCAACTGTCTGTCCAGCCTTCACTTCAAAATTTAAGTCACGAATTAATGGTTTTTTCGGATCATAGCTAAAGCTAACATTTTCAAACAACACATCGCCTTCTACTGAAGCTGGCAGAGGAACATCCTGAGAATTTACGATTTCCTCTGGTTCATCAAGAATCTCGAACACACGCTTGGTCGCCGCTGAGGCACTTTGCAGCGCAGCCGATAATTGTGTGATATTTCCCATAGGCTGGCTGATTTGCCAGATGTATTGAATCATTGCCTGTAGTTGACCAACAGCAATAATCTCCAAAATAACATCCCGACTTCCCAGAACAGCAATCACAATATACGTTGCATAAGCTGTCAGTTGAACCAGCGGCATCATCAGCCCAGAAATAAACGTTGCTTTAAACCCATAATTCTGTAAAGTTGCATTTACTTCCTTGAATCCTTCAAGGGTTTTCTTTTCCCGGCCATAAAGCTTTAAGATACTAAAGCCAGTCATATTTTCCTGTACATAACCATTCATATCACCCAAAGCATTCTGCATGTTTTGGAAGTATTTCTGTGAAATTTTAACGATTGTCTGTGATATGAAGATAGATAATGGAATCATAATCATAGAAATCAACGCTAGACGAATATTGATATAAAACATCATTGATGCCGCCATAACAATTCCTAGTACAGCAGAAATAATATTGATGAAGCTTTGTTGGAAGGCGTTGCTAACTGCATCCACATCATTCGTTACACGTGAAAGAATATTCCCCTGCTGATTTTTATCAAAATATGAAACCGGCAGACGATTAATTTTTTCATCGATATCCCGCCGTAAATCCCTCATCGAATGCTGTACAACATTAGTCATCAGGTAGCCTGATAAAAACTGTGTTATACAATAGCCAAGTCCCACAATCAAAATCCAAACCAGACACTGCTTGATATACTCGAAGTTAATCGATTCGCCATTGGAAATATTTTTAGCTATTTCCGTTGTCGGAAGCCCTGAAACATATGGCATTGCCGCGTTTAATGCGACTGTTAAGACTGTAAAAATAATGACCAAAATAAAATGCGTTTTATAAGGTCCTATATATTTCCCTAAACGTTTAACGGAAGAAAGCCCATTTTTCATGCCAATTCCTCCTCTGACAATTGAGAAGCTGCAATATCATAATAAATAGGACAGTTCTCAAGTAATTCCTTGTGGGTTCCCATTCCCACGATGTTTCCTTCATCTAATACGATGATCTTATCGGCATGCATAATTGTTCCCACACGTTGGGCAACAATCAGAACCGTAGATTCTTTTGTTTCTTTTTTCAAACGGGCACGCAATTTAGCGTCAGTCTGATAGTCCAGCGCAGAAAAACTATCATCAAATATATAGATTTCAGGATTTCTGATAACGGCACGAGCAATTGATAACCGCTGCTTCTGTCCGCCAGAGAAATTTGCGCCGCCTTCTGACAGCAGCTCGTCAAAGCCTAGTTGTTTTTGCGAAATAAAATCAGAAGCCTGGGCAATATCCGCTGCACGCTCCATCTCTTCCATCGTCGCATCTTCCTTACCATAACGAAGGTTTTCAGCAATTGTTCCAGTGAAAAGAAGTGCTTTTTGCGGAATATAACCAATTTTTTCTCTCAATGCAGCTAAATTATACTCCCGCACATCTACACCATCAATCAGCACTTGACCTTCAGAAATATCATAAAACCTTGGAATCAATTGAACCAAGGTTGATTTCCCACTCCCTGTACTTCCAATGAAGGCAACGGTTTCGCCAGGGGACGCTGTAAAGCTCACATCCCGAATAACCGGACTTTGCGCATGGCCTGGATAAGCAAAGGTTACGTTTTTAAATTCTACGTAGCCTTTTTGCTGTGTTTCAGTAACTCCTTTAGGATTTTCCTTGATATCAGGATCCATATCAAATGCTTCTTGTATTCTTCGAGCAGATACCGCAGCCCGAGGATACATCATGAACATGCTGGCAAACAACATAAAAGAAAACAGTGCATGAAAGATATATTCAATAAAGGCTATCAAATCACCCACCGCTAAGCTGCCGGCATCAATTTGAAGTGTCCCATTCCAAATAATTAATACCATTACGATATTAAATAGAAAGAAAAAGCCCGGCTGAGCAGCAGCCATTAACCGGAAGAGACTCTTCGAACTGCTGGTGTAGTTTTCATTGACTTTTTTAAAGCGGGACTCTTCGAACTTTTCATTCACAAAGGCTCGAACCACACGCAGCCCAGACAAGTTTTCCCGAAGGATACTATTAATTCCATCTAGATTTTTCTGCTGCTTGTTAGATAAAGGTTCAGAGACCTTAGCAATCATAACTACGGCCAAAAGCAGAATCGGTAATGCTCCTAAAACAAAAATACCAAGCGATGGACTTGTACGGATCACCATAACTAGGCTGACAACAAACATCATCGGTGTCATAAAACCGATTCGCAGAACATTGCCCATAAAAAGCATAATCTGGTATGCATCATTGGTTGTTCGGGTAATTAATGAAGAAACACCCAACGTTTCATATTCCCTATGTGAGAATGACTGAATTTTTTCAAAAAGATCATTTCGAATATCCTGAATGATATTGGTTGTAATCCTCGCCCCAAAATAACCCAGCATGATATTCATAATCACACCGACAACAGTAATAATAATCATTAGCAGTCCCTGCTGCTTTACATAATCAAAATCGTTCTTTTGTATTCCGTTATCAATCATGCGTGCTAAGATTGTCGGCAGCCCCAATTCAATCAATATAAACCCAAATACACAAATGAAATCTGCAAGCAAAAGCTTCTTATATCTCATCGTGTAGCGCCACATCAATTTCAAATAATCATCTCCTTATTCAAATTTTAGGTCAGTGCTTTCACTATAGCACAAAAAGAACCCAATGGTAAATCTTCATATTTAAAACAAATGATTTACTCCTTTATCGTTTGTTTTTTTAATTTTTCTAACACAGCTTTTCACGTTTCAGTGAGATTAGGAAAATATCTACAGTCATAGTTCTTAGACATCGCTTGCTGCCTTTTTTAAATTCTCTATAAAATAATCGTCCTTTCTATACTTCTTAATTGTTCTATGATAAAATATCAATAATTGTTGTACCCACAACACACAGGACGGTTGAATTTCTTCTACATATAATGGAGTAAGGCTAGACTCCATTCATCATCAACTCAATGTTTTTGATGGCAAATACTGAATAGGGTGGAGGACCACCTCGTTTTGTTGTGTCGAAATTTTATAGATACTAAAAATAATAAATTAAGCATGCATAAGCATGTATGGAGGAGAATATAATTATGATTTTTAAAGTTTATTACCAGGAAACTAAAACAAGAAACCCAAAAAGAGAAGATACATTGTCTATTTACGTTGAAGGCGAAAGTGAAGTGGCAGTGCGTCAGCTAGTCGAAGATAATACCCTGTACAACATTGAATTTATTCAGCTTCTTGAAGGAAATCATTTAACTTATGAGCAAGAGCATGCTGAGTTTAAATTAACGGAGTTTTAACCTATGAGAGTGAATATAAAAAACAATGAGACGGGTGTATTCGGTATCGGCGGTCTTGGCGAAATCGGCAAAAACACTTACGGTGTACAGTTTCAGGATGAGATTATCCTGATTGATGCAGGAATCAAATTTCCTGAGGATGATTTGTTGGGAATTGATTATGTTATCCCTGATTACAGCTATATCATCCAAAATCTGACAAAAGTAAAGGCATTAGTTATCACCCACGGACACGAAGATCATATTGGCGGTGTTCCTTTCCTGTTAAAACAGGCGAATATTCCTATTTATGCTGGACCTCTTGCTTTAGCATTGATTACCAATAAGCTGGACGAACACGGATTACTCCGTGATGCAGAGCTTCATGAAATTAACGAAGACAGCGTGATTCGTTTCAGAAAAACATCAGTTAGCTTCTTTAGAACAACTCATAGTATTCCGGATGCTTTGGGAATTGTTGTGAAAACACCTCCGGGAAATATCGTTGCCACAGGAGATTTCAAGTTTGACTTCACGCCTGTAGGAGAACCAGCCAATCTCCATCGTATGGCGAAAATCGGTGAAGAAGGTGTTCTATGTCTGCTTTCCGATAGTACAAATGCTGAAATCCCAACATTTACAAAATCCGAGAAAACAATCGGTACTTCAATCATGAGAATTTTTGAAAAGATTGAAGGTAGAATTATCTTTGCCAGCTTTGCTTCAAATATTTTTCGTTTACAACAGGCTGCTGAAGCTGCTGTCCGAACTGGTAGAAAAATCGCTGTATTTGGGCGTAGTATGGAAAATGCCATTGTGAATGGCGAACGTCTGGGATATATCAATGTGCCCAACGGTACATTTGTGGAAGCCTCTAAGATTAATCAGCTTCCAGCAAATGAAACAATGATTCTATGTACTGGGTCTCAAGGAGAGCCTATGGCTGCTCTGAGCCGTATTGCCAACGGAACTCATCGGCAGATTTCTGTACAGCCAGGAGATACGGTTGTCTTCTCCAGCTCGCCTATTCCCGGAAATACAACTAGTGTTAACCGGCTGATTAACCTACTTTCAGAAGCTGGTGCAAAAGTGATTCACGGTAAAATCAATAATATCCATACTTCTGGTCACGGCGGTCAGGAAGAGCAAAAGCTCATGCTTCGCCTTATGAAGCCTAAATTTTTTGTTCCTGTTCATGGTGAATTTAGAATGTTGAAAATCCATGCTTCCTTAGCAATGGATGTGGGAGTTCCCGAAGAAAACTGTTTTATTATGGAAAACGGGGATGTTCTTGCCTTAACTGCGGAGAGTGCTCATTCAGCTGGTCACTTTAATGCCAGCGATGTTTATGTAGATGGAAATGGTGTTGGCGATATCGGAAATATCGTCTTGAGAGACAGACGTATTCTTTCTGAAGAAGGCCTTGTCCTAGCCGTTGCCACAGTTGATATCAAAAATAAAATCATTCAGGCTGGTCCTGATATTCTGTCCCGCGGCTTTGTCTATATGCGTGAATCCGGAGACATGATTAATGAAGGACAGCGGCTCTTGTTCCATGCACTTCGTGAAGCGCTGAAAGACAGTAACTGTACAGAAGCTAAGCTATGCGAAGCGATTACGGCTACATTACAGCCTTATCTCTTTGAAAAAACAGAACGTCACCCAATGATTTTACCAATGATTATGACAGTTAATGATTAGAAATTTTAAATACCACGAACTCAACTGAAAGGTCGAGTCCGCGGTATTTTTTGGTTCTATAATGATTATTTTCCCGCAATTTAGCATGTACCCTTTTTCTTCTACAAAAAAACACCTGAATGAACATCAGGTGTTTCGAATGGACATATTATTGTTTTTCAACGTTTACCGCTTGAGGTCCGCGATCTGAATCTTCAACATCAAAAGTTACTGCTTGACCTTCTTCTAAAGTTTTGAAGCCGTCACCTTGAATTGCTGAAAAATGAACAAATACATCGCTTCCATCTTCACGAGAGATAAAGCCAAACCCTTTTTCTGCGTTAAACCATTTTACTGTTCCTTGTTCCATTACCTGTTCCTCCTCGTGCTTAAGCACTGAAATAATTGTAACTTTGCCCGTTTACGATAGAGGATTTTAATCAATAAAAACTTCTATACTGTCCCAAACAAGATTACAAGTTTATTCTACACGCGCTTTTTTATTTTTGCAAGAAATGTAATTAGTTACCCCTCAAAAAATTTTCTTCCCGCATACTAATGTATCCGCTGTGACCGACAATAATATGATCCAGCAGCTCAATTCCCATCATTTCTCCGCACTCCTGCATTCTCCGTGTAAACAGGATATCACTTTGAGAAGGTGTAGGATTTCCACTCGGATGATTATGGGCTAAAACAATTCGGGCTGCTGAATACTTTACTGCTCCTTTAAATATCTCTCTAGGATGAGCGATACTCTGATTTAGCGAGCCTTTGAACACAGTATCCTGTCGAATCACTTCATTTTTTGTGTTCAGGTAGAGACAGACCAGATGCTCCTGTTGAAAATCTCTCATCTCATAAATCAGCTCCTGGGCAATTTGATAGCTGGATGAAATCTTACCCATTTTCACCGGACTGCTCTGCTGTAGTCGATAACCGAACTCAACAGCAGCTCTTAGCTCGATTGCCTTAACCTTGCCAATTCCTTTGATAGACATCATCTCGTGAAGTGACGCATTTTTTAGTTCATACAGATGTTTAAAATGCTTCAAAATAATAGATGCCAGTTCCATCACATTTTTCTCTCTTGAACCGGTTCTCAACAGAATCGCCAAGAGCTCTTGATTGGATAATGCTTTTTCACCGACAGCTTCCAACCGCTCTCTCGGCAGACAATCCTCTGGCATTTCGTGAATAAATAGTTTCTTTTCCATAAAACAGCTCCTTTTCGTACTCTAATAAAAGATACGCAAAGGAGCTGTTTTTTCTATCAGATGCTTAGATAGGTTGGTACATCATTCAGACTGTTCAATACTTTTAGTGTTTTCACTTTTAACTCCTCATCAGGCTGCAGCAAATCAGGAATCATAATTACCGGTATACCTGCGGCGTAAGCGGCGTTCACACCATGAGATGAATCCTCAAGAACCAGTGTTTTTTCCAGTTTAGTACCGAGTAACCCGGCTGCCTTTTGAAAAATCTCAGGATCTGGCTTCGCCCGGCTAACATCTTCAGCGGATACAATCTGTTGAAATCGGTCACTGATACCGGCATTTTCAAGCAAAAGCTCAATGGCAGGCCGAACGTTGCTTGAAGCAACAATCTTCGGAATATTGTTTTCTTCAAGGTAATCCAACAATTCGATTACACCAGGCTTCATTGGTACCTGACCGGCTTTGAATGCAGCTAACGTATCTGCATACGAACGCTGAATAAATTCTTCTACTTTTTCTTTACCGTGTGCTTCAAAAATACGATGGTAGTTCTCCTGAACCTCTTCGTCGGAAACACCCAAAAACTCAAGGTATAGCTCCTTTGTATAAGTGAACCCCATAATGTCGGCAATCTTTTGTGAGGATTGATAATAAATCATTTCAGTATCAAACAAAAGACCATCCATATCAAAAATAACACCGTCAAATTTTTTCATTCTTTCCTCCTATTGTCATTAATAAATCCCGTACCTGTGATACGAAATAAAGTGACCCAGTGACCAGCAGCATGTCTTCATTTGTCATCTTTTCGAGAATTTCTCCTAGCCCAAATTGCCAAAGAGAGACAATCTCGGTTTTTTCATCAGTAAAGTGCTCAAGTGCTGAAAGATTGACAGCTTTGGGATATTCAAATGTAGTTAAATAAATATGGATATTCGGTACTTGCTGCAGCAGTCGAATCATCTGATCTACATTTTTGGTTGATAAGGATGAGAACAGCGCATGAATTGACCGATCTTTAAACTCCTTCTCCAGATTCTCTACCAGCCGGCGAATGGCATGATCATTATGTGCCCCATCCAATACAATCATCGGCTCTTCACTAACTCGCTCCATACGGGCAGGCCAAATGGCCTTCATCAGCCCTTGGCGAATAGTTCGCGTTTGAAAGGGCTGCTTAGTCAGCTGGCAAAAGATTGCAAACAGTTCAATTGCCATGCCGGCGTTTTCTGTCTGATGACGGCCTAATAAAGGCGTTTTTAAATCTTTAATTTTCCCATTTTGATCTTGAAAGGTAAAAACCTCGCCCCATTCTTTATCTAGATGCTGATACATAACGTCATAGGCAGCCCCAAAACGATAGATAGCTGCATCTTGTTGCTCAGCCTGCTCTTCAATAACAGCTAAAGCGGGTGCTTCAATTTTTCCAGTGACAACAGGGATGCCTTTTTTTATGATTCCCGCCTTTTGAAAGGCAATTTTCTCCAATGTATCTCCTAAGATATCCGTGTGATCCATACCAATGGTTGTAATCCCTGTGAGCAAAGGCTCAACAACGTTCGTACTATCCATTAATCCGCCTAGGCCAACTTCAATAATAGCAACATCCACCTGCTCATTTAAAAAATAGTCAAAGGCCATTGCCGTTAGTGTTTCAAATTCTGTAATACCGCTGATTTCAGGTATTTCATCCATCGCTACAACAATCGGCTGATATTTTTCTACATAAGTAATGAGCTGATTATCAGGTATTCCTATTCCATCAATAGCAATTCGTTCATTGAATGTTTCTATATAAGGAGAAGTAAACGTACCGACCTTCAAGCCAGCTTCCTCCAGCAAACACCTTAAATAGGTTACTGTAGAGCCTTTACCATTCGTTCCTGCAATATGAATCGTAGAGACTTTTTTCTGCGGATTTCCAACACGCTCCAACAGCCCATTTACACGTTCCAAACCTGGACGTGAGCCAAAGGGCAGCCGACTATGAATCCATGCTATAGCTTCTTCTATTTTTATTGACATATTTTCGCCACCTCGCACCTCTTATTATAGCGAAAGCCTCCAATGATTTCACTAATAAAGAAAATTTACTGAAAAATTTTCTCAACGACATTTATTATCCGCGAAACAATAATAAGCAAAAAATTATCAGAATTTTTAAAGAATTACTTAAGTTCTCTAAAAAAAAGCAAATCTGTCTAAATATCCTCATGGATAAAACAGAGCTGTGATAAAATAACAACTGTTAAGTCTAGTAATAAGTATCCTTCTTAATGCAAAAATGATTTATTTCATATTTATTCTCAACTGTTTCATAATTTTTGCAGAAATTTTTGTTCCCATGCTACACTAGATGTCAGTATGATCAAATAAACTAGGTAATTGATGACTTAACTAACTGTTTGATTGAGGTGAAAAATAGATGAAGTTAAAGGAAAAAGGGTTGATTCTTGGTAGTTTTTTACTTCCGTTTACTATTGTTATTATACTTTGGATTATTTTAGGAGTTGCACCATTTGGAAACAATAACTTACTGGCAAGCGATCTTGGCAGTCAGTATTTACCATTTTTAAGTAATTTCAAACGATTTGTTGAAGAAGGCAACATGACCTTCTATTCTTTCTCTAATGGTCTTGGTGATACAATTTTCCCACTAAGCTCGTATTATTTGCTAAGTCCGTTCAATTTCTTAGCACTTTTGTTTCCCTATGAGCAGCTGCCGATAGCAGTTGTTTGGATTATTACTTTAAAAATTTCCTGTATTGGCAGCGCTATGTTCTACTATTTGAAAAGAACATATACAGATATTTCATCCTATACCTGGATTTTTTCTACTGCTTATAGTCTCTGCGGCTTTACAGCTGCTTACAGCATTAACTTTATGTGGCTGGATGCATTGATTCTGTTTCCTTTGCTCGCTTTAGGTTTACAGAAGCTCTGGTACGATAAACGCGTTACAATGTATGTTATTATACTTTTTCTAACTATTTTTACAAATTACTATCTAGGTTACATGGTTTGTATTTTTGCCGTTGGCTACAGTATTTATTTGTATTTAAAACAAAATGCTGCACCTTCATTTTTAGGTTTTGTCCGTGAAGGAAAAGTATTTTTTATTGCCTCCATTCTTTCAGGTCTGTCTACCAGCTTTATTCTACTACCTGCACTGGAAGGTATGCTTCAGACAAAGAAAACTGCTTTCAGTCTGCTGACGTTTCTGCCTTACCCTAAATTTGGTCTTTCTTTCTTTTCACAGTTTGGTATCGGCAATGTAGACTTCAATTTACGACTGGATCATTTGCCGACTGTTTTTTCTGGTCTATTAATTGTTCTTTTGTTTTTGACTTACTTTTTATTGCCGTCAATCTCAAAAAAAGAAAAACGACTTGCTCTCTACCTAACAATCCTTTTATTTTTAAGTTTTTGGATTGAGCTTTTTAATACTTTTTGGCATATGTTTCAGAGTCCAGCAGGATTCCCATACCGCAATACGTTTATTTTTAGTTTTATCATGGTCAAATTTGCTTATGAAGCCTTCCTAAGAATACGATCGAAAGAAAAAATACCTGTAAAAGCACCCGTTATTTTTTCGACGGGTTTGATTGTAGGTTATGCGGCTCTTTACTTATTCAACCGAGAGTTTTTGCTGTCTTATAGTTACCCAGCAATTAGTTTAGTCCTTGTTTGGTGTTATTATTTCTTGTTTAACTATATTCAGCTAACAGCGAAATCACGCTGGCTGAAAACTACAGCAGCGGCCTTTATGGTCTTCACGATTTTTGCAGAGCTGGGTGGTAACTATTGGATTTCCTTGAAGGAAATTCCTTTTGGTAATCAGCAGGCCTTTGAACAAAATTACAAAGAACAGGCTAAGGTGCTTAGTACGATTGAAGGTGAGAACCTTTCACGAATCAAGCATACTGTTGATTCTAAAAAGGCAGGCTATCAAGAAAAGAATAATGGCTATAACGATTCAATTCTTTATGGCTATTCCGGCATTTCCAGCTATACTTCCACACTGCATTCAGACACTCAGGATACATTAGCCGCTCTTGGTCTTTTCCAAAAAAATGACCGCCGGATTGGTTATGTGGATGATTCCCAGGTAGTGAACTTCCTGTTTAATGTCACTCATCAGGTAACCCCAATAAAAACTGATGAAAGAGAATTGCTGTCAGAAAATAACCAAACCTTTGTTTACCAAAATCAGGAAGCTGTTGGCTTAGGTTTTTTAGTGCCTGAAAGCTTCGAAAAGGTCCACCTAGCTGCCAACAAGCCATTAGTGAATCAGGAAAACCTGCTTCAGGCAATTCAAAAAAATGAGGAACCTTATTTTAAAACAACAAAAAAAGCGGCTGAAATTATTTCTAAAGATAAGAAAAGCTATCACTTGGAGATTAATCCTGTTTCAGACGGCGAACTGTATTTTTATTTACCAAATATCAACTGGTCAAAAATAGAAAGCCTGACTGTTAATGGTAAAAAAATCAGTCCATCGATGTTCATTCATACAAATCAACTGTTTAACTTAGGTTATTTTTCAAAAAATGAACTGGTTGTTTTAGAGCTAAGCAGCAGCAAACAACTAACCCTCAAGGGGCTAGAGCTGGCGACACTGGATCAGCAGCTGTTCACCACCCTGACTGCTGCTAAGAAAAAACAAGCAATAGATTTACGGTGGACAAAAAAAGGCGAGCTTTTCGGCAATATTTCGGTAAAAAAAGAAAATCAACTACTATATCTATCTGTTCCTTACGACGATAACTGGCTGATTAAAGCCAACGGAAAAAAAGTAAAACAGGTAGCTGTGGCGGGCAATATGATGGCGATTCCTTTAGATGAGGGAACCTATTCCATCGCTATGGTATACCGTTCCATGAGCTTCTATGCCGGCGGACTGATTACTTTAACCACTATTATTGGTTTTCTGATTTTTCGTTATTGGATTCATATCAAGAAAAAGCGGGAGCTGCAAAGCTGCTAAATAAAAAACAAGCGGGGCACTAGAAGCTCCGCTTGTTTTTTATTTATTCAATTGTTTTCAACTGTTCTATTCTGTCGCGAACGGTTTTTTGTTTTTCCAGATAGTCTTTTTCTTTTTCTTTTTCCGCCTGCACAACATCCTCCGGTGCATTTGAAACAAAACGCTCATTTGATAGCTTACCTTGTACCCGTTTCACTTCCTGATCCCATTTTCCTAGTTCTTTTTCCAAACGGGCAATCTCTTCTTCAATATTGATTAAACCTGCCAGCGGCAAGTAAATTTCTACTCCAGATAAAATTGCAGACATTGCCAGCTCTGGAGGAGTGATATTTCCACTAATCGTCAATTCTTCTGGATTACAGAAGCGTTCAATATAGCTCTTATTTGCAATCAGAAACTGATCTGTCGCTTCATCTGTTGTCTTAATCAATAATGTAATGGGTTTAGACAGAGGTGTATTTACTTCCGCACGGATGTTTCTTACAGCACGGATCACTTCCTTCAGTACTTCCATTCCTGTTGCTGCTTGAGCATCTGATAACTCCTGGCGAACAAGCGGATATTCTGCGACTACCAGCGAAGTTCCTACATGAGGAATTTTTTCCCAGATTTCTTCCGTTACGAACGGCATAATTGGATGCAGCAGACGAAGAATACTATCTAGTGTATAGACAAGAATACTCTTTGTTGTCTGTTTTGCTCCCTCATTCTCTCCATAAAGAATTTCTTTACTCATTTCAATGTACCAGTCACAGAAGTCATCCCAGATGAAATTGTACAGCTGGCGACCGGCCTCCCCAAATTCAAAACGGTCAAACAACTCAGTAACCCGTTCAATCGTCTCATTCAAACGAGTCAGTATCCAGCGGTCAGCTACAGTTTTTTCACCACTAAAATCAATATCTTCTACAGTCATACCTTCAATATTCATGATAACAAAACGACTGGCATTCCAGATTTTATTGATAAAGTTCCAGGCTGCATCCATTTTTTCATAACTAAAGCGGACATCCTGACCTGGAGCGGAACCGTTAGATAAGAACCAGCGAAGAGCATCTGCACCATATTTTTCGATGACATCCATTGGATCAATACCATTTCCAAGCGACTTACTCATTTTGCGTCCTTCTTCATCCCGAATCAAGCCGTGAATCAAGGCATGCTGGAACGGCCGCTCGCCAGTGAATTCCAAACTTTGGAAAATCATTCTGCTAACCCAGAAGAAAATAATGTCATAGGCGGTTACCAACGTGCTGGTAGGGAAATAACGCTGATAGTCACTACTTGCTTCATTCGGCCAGCCCATCGTTGAAAACGGCCATAGGGCTGAGCTAAACCAGGTATCTAATACATCGTTATCCTGTGTCCAGTTCTCTGGATCTGACGGTGCTTCCATTCCAACATACATTTCCCCAGTTTCATTATGATACCAAGCTGGTATTTGATGACCCCACCATAACTGACGGGAAATAACCCAGTCATGAACATTCTCCATCCAGCGAATAAAGGTTTGGTTAAAACGATCGGGGAAAAATTCAACCGCATTATCTGACTGCTGATTTTTAATGGCTTCTTCTGCCAGAGGCTGCATTTTTACAAACCACTGTGTAGACAACCGAGGTTCAACAACAACGCCTGTCCGCTCTGAATGTCCTACACTATGATTCATTTTTTCGATTTTTATTAAGTGGCCCAGCTCTTTTAAATCAGAGACAATCAGCTTGCGGGCTGCAAAACGATCCATTCCCTGATATTTTCCAGCTAGCTCATTCATTGAACCGTCTTCATTCATTACATTAACTCTTGGCAGTTTATGGCGATTACCAACCTCAAAATCATTTGGGTCATGAGCTGGTGTAATTTTCACCACGCCAGTACCAAATTCCATATCTACATAGTCATCTGCAATAATCGGAATCTCTTTGTCCATCAGCGGCAGTACAACCATTTTGCCGATTAACGACTGATAGCGCGCATCATCCGGATGAACAGCAACCGCTGTATCTCCCAGCATAGTTTCTGGTCGAGTTGTCGCAATTTCCACTGATCCAGAACCATCAGCCAGCGGATAACTCATATGATAGAAAGCTCCCTCAATATCCTTGTGAATAACTTCAATGTCGGATAGAGCCGTTCTTGCTTTCGGATCCCAATTAATAATATATTCACCGCGATAAATCAGATCTTTCTCATACAGCTTTACAAAAACAGTCCGCACAGCTTTAGACAAGCCATCATCTAATGTGAAGCGTTCACGGCTATAATCCAGAGACAAGCCCAGCTTTGCCCACTGTTCTCTAATGTGAGAGGCGTACTCTTCTTTCCAGTCCCATACCTGTTCTACAAATTTTTCCCGGCCCAAATCATAGCGTGAAATTCCTTGTTCAGCTAGCTTTTCCTCTACTTTTGCTTGTGTAGCAATACCAGCATGATCCATTCCCGGCAGCCATAAAGTATCATAGCCCTGCATTCTTTTCTGGCGAATGATAATATCTTGAAGTGCAGTATCCCAGGCATGACCTAAATGCAGCTTTCCTGTAACATTTGGCGGTGGAATAACAATAGAGTATGGCTTGGCCTCTTTGTTCCCGTTTGGCTTGAACAGCTCCTGATCCAGCCATTTCTGGTAACGACCTGCTTCTACTTCTGTCGGTTGATATTTTGTGGGTAAGTTATTTTCTTCCGTCATATGTATCTCCTTCTTTCATGTTCATTCGACCACAGCTTTATCTGTGTGCTTTTACTACCAAAAAATAAAAAAAGCCCTAAAGCAGTTAAACTGCTTTAGGACGTAAATTTACGCGGTACCACCTAATTTGTGCTGGAATTACGAACTCCAACACCTCTCTGTCATTAGTGAACTAACGGTCACTACTCGGATAATTCTACCATAAAATTCAAATTATCGACTCACAAGCTACCTTCCTGTTAATGCAGTAAAAATCTTTCACCAAATGATTTTCTCTCTAAAACGGCGGTTAACAGTACTCCTCTTGCTCTTTGTCTTTCTTCTGTTGTATTGTTGTATTGTTCTATCGTTAGACCTCTAACCTGTAGCTAGAGCTCTTTAAAGCATTCTGATTTATTGTCTTCCTGTAGGGACATTCTACAACGAACACTTTTGAATGTCAATTTGAAATCGATTATCGTAGTGCTTTCGCTTTATCCAGCGCTTCCTGATAATTTGGTTCTTCAGATATTTCCTGACTAATCTTTTCATAAGCCAGCACACCAGTTGAATCGATAACGAAAATAGCACGAGCCAAACGGCCCATCTCTGGAATAAATAGACCGTATGCCTCACCAAATGAGTTGTCTACATCACGAAGCATTTCCATATCGACACCTTCAGCTGCACACCAGTTTTTCTGCTCGTCTTTTGTGTTGTTGGAAATAGTCAAAAAGGCCACACCCTCAACCGCACCTGCCTCCTGATTAAAGCGTTTTGTCTGAAGAGAACAAATTCTGGTATCGATATCCGGCACCACACTAATCAACACAGGCTGTCCTTTTAAATCGCTGAGATTAATCTTCTTGTCTGACAAATTTTCCAATGAAAAATCAGGTGCTTTAGCGCCTACTACAGGCTGCACACCAGCCAACTCGACCTCAGTACCTTTTCTTGTTACAATCATTAAACTTCCTCCTTTACTTATTCTATTCAAGTATAGAGGAACTGTTTTCAGAACTCAAAGGAAGTGCCTACTTTGAAAAGGCAGTATCAAAGTAAATCAATGTCTGGAGTTCGGTCGTCAGGTCGATATACTGTACATTAACATGACTGGGAACCGTTACTCTATCCGGCGCAAAATTCAGAATCGCTGTTACTCCAGCCGCAACGATTTCATCGATTGCTTTTTGCGCATATTTACTGGGAACGGTGGAAATAGCAACCGTTACATCTTGTGCTTCAACCATTTCAGTCAGCTGATTCATCGGCTGTACACAAACATCATTGATTTGCTCACCAATGATTTCCTCGTTCACATCAAATGCGCAGACAATATTCAGATTTTCATTTCTTCTAAAATTATTTTTTATCAGTGCTTTACCAAGGTTTCCGCAGCCAATCAAAGCAATTTTCTTTTCTTCCTGAGTATTTAAAATGTTATTAAACACTTCAATCAGGTAGGGAACATCATAGCCGTACCCGCTTCTGCCTAATTCACCTAAGTGAGAAAAATCCCGGCGAATCGTTGCTGGAGGAATTTGAACAATTTCACTAAATTCTCTAGACTTAATCCGGATCATTCCCGAGTCATCCAGCATTTTCAAATAGCGCAAATATAAAGGCAGGCGTTTAGCTGTAGCTTTTGGTATTTTCTTCTCATTTGCTAAAATTTCCATTCTAGTTCTCCTTTGTTACTCTTTTCACATTCTAGTTTAACACCCTCTATAAAATACAGCAATAACTTTGTGAAAATAAGTGAACTTCTTTACAAAAATGCAGAATTTATTAAGCATTCTCTCATAAAGCCATAATCGGAAGACAAAAAAGAACATGGACCACGCAACGGACCATGTTCTGGTATTTAGTTTAAGTTTTAACAATCAGCTTTTAAAAACGTTTAATTCCCTTTATCAAGCTGAAGTAGATAAAGCAGGTTTCACTTACCGCTGTAATCACAATTTATTGCATTTTTCTGACTTCTACGATTTACTTTGAGCTCCTAGCTGCTACAATAAATCAGAAAAGTCCTCTACTTTTTCATCGGATTCAGCCGTTGTTATTTCACTAACTTTGATACCTGCTAAAGCCCGTTCCATCAAGCCTTCCAAATCTAGTCTAGCTTCATATTGTCGGGTTTTATCAAGCTTCGGTCTGGTCTTGGGCTGAGGCGGCGCAAAGATTGTACAGCAATCCTCAAAAGGTTGAATAGCTAATTCAAAGGTATCAATTTTTTCAGCAATTTCTATAATCTCATTCTTATCCATGGAAACAACAGGTCGAATAATCGGGGTATTAGTCACATCATTGATGGCAACCATGCTTTGTAACGTTTGAGAAGCAACCTGTCCTAATGATTCCCCATTGATAATAACCAGACCATTTCTCTGTTCACGAAGGATATCTGTCAGACGCAGCATTAGGCGTCTGGTAACTGTCATTAGATAGCCTTGAGGTACAACCCGTTTAATCTCTTCCTGTATTTCAGTAAAAGGCACTTCAATAAACTGAACACTCCCAGAATAAGGAGCCAACTTTCCAGCTAAATCTTTTGCTTTCTGCAATGCCTGCTCACTTGTATAAGGTGGACTGGCAAAATGGACTGCCTCAACTTCTACACCGCGTTTCATCGATAGATAGCCGGCAACTGGAGAATCGATACCTCCAGATAGCATCAGCATGCCTCGACCTCCGGTACCAACTGGCAAACCTCCGGCTCCCAGCAAGGTTTCATATGATAAATAGGCGCCTTCTCTGCGAATTTCAACTCGAATATTAATATCCGGCTTCTTCATCTGTACCTGAATGTCTGGATAAATCTCAAAAACGGCTCCTCCTAATTCTCTGTTCAACTCATTAGAGTCCATTTCAAAATCATGATCTGAGCGCTTTGAGGTAATCTTAAATGTCATTCCCGCTTGATAAATATCTCGCATTATTTCTTGAACGGCTGTCCGAAGCGCGGGAAAGTTTTTCTCAATCCGAACACTTGGCGAGAAGCTCTGAATTCCAAACACCTTTTCCAGACGGGGAAGAATTTGACGGCTATCCTCTCCGTTAAGCAACAGGTGCATCCGATCTCTATCTGCATGAATCTTCACCGCGGGAAACTCATCCAGCACACGCTTTACATTGGCTGCAAGCTGCATAATAAACGCTTTACGGTTTTTTCCTTTGGTGGATAACTCACCATATCTAATCATTATTTCTGTATAGTTCAAAATATCCAAAATCCTTTCTTAGCTGCTACTATCTAATATTCTTACTTAACGGACTGTATGTACGCTTTGTCTACTCCCATTGCTTCAACAAAATACGTCTTACTATACCATAGTTTATCTACAGTTTAAATAAGCAATCGCCGAGATATTGCTCAGAGATTACTCAAACGTTCATTAAGGCCTGTAGTCACAATAGTTCTTCAGTGATACCTGCTGCATATGAAATAAAAAACTGAGCTGAAGCGGGGAACTTCGAAAGTACTAGGACAAATACCTAATTTTTTTAAAATTCTCCAAAGCTACTTCTCAGTCTGACTTACAAATCACTTACTTTCAGAAACTTTTTATACAACTGATTAAAGACTACCATAAATTGTTCAGCTTCCGCCATTGTGTTGTTCTCATCAAGACTGATGCGTACAGCAGAAGTAGCTAGATGTTCCGGCACATTCATAGCGCCTAATGTACTGCTGCCAATTTTTTTACGGCTAGAACAGGCACTCGTTGTGGAAATAAAGATTTGCTTCTCTTCCATCGCATGAACAAGCACTTCTCCACGAATCCCTTTTAATCCAAAGCACAGGATATGGGGAGCAAAATCTGTTGTTTTTTCTGAAAAAACAACAACCTGCCCATAGTTTGCGAGACTATCAATCAAAGAATTTCGCAAAGTCTGAACATAGTTTTCTCTTGCCAGATTCCTCTCTGTAGATAATCGTAACGCTTTAGCCCCTGCAACGATTCCGGCAATATTTTCTGTACTGCTCCGCTGATTCTTTTCCTGACCACCGCCAGTTAAAAGCGGGGCTAACTTACGGCCTTTTTTCCAGTAGATAACCCCTACACCTTTAGGTCCGTGAAATTTATGTGCTGAAAAAACAGCAAAATCCACTCTAGGAGTCAGCCATCTTTCTTTTGGTACTTTAGCAATTGCTTGAACTGCATCTACATGAAAATGAATTTTAGGATACTCTGTTAAAATCTTACTAATTGCCTGAATTGGCTGAATGCTTCCAATTTCATTGTTAACTGCCATAACCGATACGAGGATAGTATCTTGGCGAATCAAGCTTTCAAATTTATCAACTTGTAAAATCCCCCGCTTATCTACAGGAGCAATAGACAGTTCAAAGCCCAGCTTTTCTAATTGCCTTGCTGTTTCTGCAACAGCTGGATGTTCGATTCCTGAAATGATGATATGCTTTCCAAAAGCAGCTTTTTCAATTGCTGTTCCTTTCAGCACCCAGTTATCGCCTTCTGTTCCGCTGCCGGTAAAATAAATTTCCTCTGATTCTACCCCTAATATATCGCCAACTTGCTTTCTTGCTTGCTCAAGTAACCGATAGGCTTGATTTCCCAAGTCATGCAGACTAGAAGGATTCCCTATAATCCGCTGACTGGTCTTCACATAAGCATCTAACGCCTGCGGGTCAATTACGGTTGTCGCACTATTATCAAAATAAATCATTTCATTACCCTTCTTCCAAAAAATTCTTTCTCATTATAGCTTGTTTCCTTCTATTCTTCAATGTTTTACAGTCTGCCGTGAATTTCAGTAACCAAAATCCTGGACCTCCCACTTGCCGCTGTTTTTAGCTTTCACAACAAACCACAACCAGTTTGTATAAGTGGAATTAGGATTCAATGTATTCTCTGCACCATCTCCATCCACTTCAAACGTTGAAGTAAAAACGATAATATCTTTAGATGACAAACCGCTCCCTGATCCGCCTCCGGATTTCAAGTAAGTCTTTATTTCAGCGACGGCTTTCTCTTCTTCGTAGACAAGCTCTGTTAACGTACAGCCTCTAAAATCACTAAATTTTTTCTTTACAGATTCTGCAGCTGCATGTAGATCGGTTTCTGCGTGGCTAGTATGTCCTATTGTTAAGGTTGTCATCTTTGTATTTCCAGTTTTAGAACCAGAAAAAAATAACCCGATAAAACAAAGAAATACCAACATTACTTTTCTTTTCATTCTCTCCACCTAACTTTGTTGTATAAAAAAACAGGACAACATACTTGTCCTGTTTTCATATTGCTTAGACTAAACGGCATCCAAATTCTTAAAGTAAATATCTTCAATACGTCTGAACGCACCTGGCTCTACCCGTTCAAGAGCAGTTCCTATAACGTCCAATGCATCCTGATAGCGATAATCTTTAGAAAATAACTCTAAAGTTCGCTCCATCGCCTCATTGATTGCTTCATTTGTATGACGGTAGCGGTTCGCATACTGCATCATTTGCTCAGTCAATGCAGCAGAGTTTACCAAATCATTGGTTTTCTTATCTAATAAATCCAAATCTTCTTTACAAAGATCTGATAGCTTATTGATCTCTTCGATATTAATACGAATTCGGTTCAATGATTTACTTAGCTCTTCAATTCGGTCAGTCGCCATAAAGAAGAACTCAAGATAATCAGCAGGTAAACCCGGCAGACGTTTCTTCTCAACAAACCGTTTTAGATTGCGCAGGCGGAATTCATATTGATCCACTTTTTCCTGTGCAATTTTTTCTTCTTTACGAAGCTCTTTCAGAGATAAATCAATTTCCATCTGCTGATTCTCAATATCAGCAAGTACACGGTAACAGTCTTTGAAGAATGCTTGTACTTCAGAATACGGTACAGTATGCTCTTCCATCTTTGGTTCATAATCTTCATATCGGCGAATCAACTCTTCAATCTCTGACTGGAAGCCTCTTGAACGCCCCAATTCATTGTGATTCAAGGTATAGCTTTGGGATGTATGATCCAGCTCAATCATCAGCTGACGGTTATTCCGAAGGACATGGGCGATGTAATCACCGATTGTCTTACGGTTATTAACAACATATTTTCTGGAATTGATTTCTCTTTCCATGATTTCATACAATCCGTCGATTGCTGCTGCGGTATCTCTGTTAGCCACCTCTACAGCTGCCACCTCGGCTTTTTCTAAATCAACAGTAGAATTTTTTACACGTTTCTTCACGCGGTTCAATTCGTCTGAAAAGTTCTGTTCAGGAAATACGAAGTGATCATCCAACAGACGTTTGTAGCCTTCTTCGATTTCTTTAATCTGATCTGGGAATACGCGAGTTAATTCATCATGCAGCGGCGGAATCCGTTTCATAACATCATCCAGTTCGTAGGTATGACGTTCCGCACTTTCCAGCACTTCTCTTGCTTCCACAGGATCGCCGGATGTATTTAATGTGACGAACTGAGTAAATTCAATTTCAATATTTTTCACTTGCTTCTGCAGTTCTGAATAGGCACTGCCAAATCCTTCTTTTTCTTCCTGAAGAAGGTTGCTGATTTCCTCATAGATATCCAATGCTTTTTGAACTTCCAGCGAGTTGCGTTCTTCACTTTCACGAAGTTCTTTCAACCCTTTGCGGATTTCTTCCACTTCAGATTCCATGTCATCCATGGTTTGTTCGGCTTCACTCACCGCACGTTTTGCTTTCATATAACGGAAGGAATCATTTAGTTCCTCGACTTCAAAAATCTGGCTTTCCAGTTCAGCAAATGAACGTGTTGAGATATCCGCCCAGCGCTGGTTCCATTCACGGAAGGTGTTCTGGCTTTGACCAACCATGTGCATCTTCTTAATCTCATCGACTTCTTCAATAACAGGCAAGTCAAACAGCTCTTCTTTTCTTTTTTCAAGACTTTTCAGCTTGCTTTGATTCTGCCTTCGCATGAAGTGTCCAATCAGATATAAGATAGCCGCAACGATGATTATCACTAGAACCACGATAATAATCAAATTGTTCTTCATTATTATTTCCTCCGTTTATTCAGCATTTATAAATAGAAATTACGCAGCTCTCAATGAATAATAACTGGATTACTACTTGAAAGACTGAAACAAATTCTTTATCATTTTCGTAAAAAAAACAACTGTAGAAAATTATATCACAAAGCAGCCCCGCAAGCACTAATTTAAATGAGGATTTACAAGAAAATTATTTCTGCCTCTAACTTGCTGTAGATTACTCTGTCGATTTTCTACATGACTCGTACCTACTAAATTTCACTATTCCCAGTTTATCAAAATTTACGGGAAAAATGAAGTGATTTATCAAATCCTTGAAGAAAGAATAGGCAAATTATTTTTGCTGTTGCTTTTCATCAGGATTTTAGGTATTCTTTTACTACTAATATTATAAAACAATGAGAAATGAACACTTTGTTCTTCCTTGTTTTTTAATACATGCTAAAATAATCGTGGAAATAATATTGGACTGACAACAAAGGAGTGGGAATAGTGAAAGTGATTAAATTTGGCGGAAGCTCGTTAGCTTCAGCAGTGCAGCTGCAAAAGGTACTTAATATAGTGAAAGATGACGCAAGCCGAAAGTTTGTCGTTGTTTCCGCTCCCGGCAAGCGCTCCGGTGAAGACATCAAAGTAACCGATCTGCTGATTAATTATTATGAAAAATACCTGAATAACGAGGCAACACAAAAAATTGCAGACAAAATTGTTGCCCGCTACGAGGACATCATGAATGAATTAGAGATGAACAAAGCAGTATTGAGTGATATTCGTCGTGCCATCACTGCATTATCACAGCTTCCAAAGGAGAACAACCCTCATTTGTTTGATGCTTTTTTAGCTAGCGGTGAAAACAACAATGCTAAGCTGGTTGCAGCTTATTTCAAGGATCAGGGCTTGGCAGCCGTTTATAAAAACCCTCAGGATTTGGGTATCATTGTCTCAGATGAACCGGGGAATGCTAGAATTCTGCCTTCTTCTTACGATAAAATAGCAGAATTTAAAAACACAGAAGAAATATTTGTAATCCCTGGTTTTTTTGGTTATACCGAAGCAGGGGATATCTGTACATTCTCTCGAGGCGGCTCAGATATTACTGGTTCAATCGTAGCAGCCGGTGTTCAAGCAGACCTCTATGAGAACTTTACAGATGTGGATGGCATCTTTGTTGCCCATCCGGGAATTGTTCGCCAGCCTAAAACGATTAAGGCGCTGACGTATCGGGAAATGCGTGAGCTGGCTTATGCAGGCTTTGCTGTACTCCATGATGAAGCATTGATGCCCGCCTACAAAGCACATATCCCTGTTGTTATTAAGAATACTAACAATCCTTCTCATCCAGGTACGTTGATTACCACCAAACGCGATACTTCTAGTGAACCGGTTGTGGGGATTGCCAGCGATCAGAACTTTGCCAATATTTATATTAGTAAATATTTGATGAACCGGGAACTTGGCTTTGGACGAAAGGTTCTTCAGATACTGGAAGAGATGGGTCTCAGCTATGAACACATGCCTTCTGGAATTGATGATATTTCAATTATTCTGAGAGAACGACAATTATCCCCGGAGATTGAGGAAGCATTGATTCAAAAGCTGGATCAGGTCTTAAAACCTGACGAGTTGAGAATTACCCGCGGGTTATCCATGATTATGATTGTCGGCGAAGGAATGCGTCAGCGAATCGGGGTTACAGCAGATAGTACGATGGCATTAGCTGAAAACGAAATCAATCTGGAAATGATTAACCAAGGCTCCTCTGAGGTCAGCATCATGTTTGGTATTCGGAAAGATCAGGAGAAACAGGCTATTCGAGCGCTTTATAATACATTTTTCAATAAATAAATAGATAGATAGGAAAACGAGACGGCTCACTAGGCTTAACTAGTCTGCTCCGTCTCGTTTTTTTAGCTTATAAGCTATCTGGCGCTCCAGTTCTGCCTTTATTTTAGGCTCCGGCGCGTAATTTGCCTCCCAGTCTTCTGGTTTCAGAACTTTATGTGTCACTTCATGATAACGGGGCTTTCCGTCAGCAAACAGCTTACCCATATTTGCTTCATGAACGATTGAAAACAGCTTCGTCGGATCCACGCCCAGCAAAGAAAATGAACCATAGGTAAAATACAGTAAATCAAGCAAGGCATCTACCTGATCAACTAAAGGATCTTCAACCTTCTTTTTCTTCTGCTCCTTCTTTTTTTCCGCTGCATCCACATCCTGCTTCAGCTGTTCCACCAACTGATGAAATGCTTCTTTATCGTTGCCTGCTGATGCATATAAAAACTCGACCAGCTCTTCTGCTTTAAAGCCGGCGCGTGCTGAAGCATCTTTGCTGCTAAAAGCCGTCGGCTTTTGCGGTCGGCGGTTATCAAATGTTTGATGAAACTCTTCCGTTTTATCAAATGGATTATCAATTTTCATCAGCTGTCTCCTTAATCACATTATAATGGCGTAAAGCTTCATAGATGCCATGAGCTTCATTTGTATTTGTCACAAAATCAGCGGATGATTTTACTCCCTCCGGAGCATTTCCCATAGCAACACCAATACCTGCACCTTCAAGCATTTCCACATCGTTCCAATTATCTCCAAACACCATTACCTCGTCCAGCGAAAAGCCGAAATGTTCGATACATTTCTTAATCCCTTTGAGCTTCGAACCGCCTTTAGGAATAATATCAACAACATATGGATTGGAACGGGTAATTGTACAATTGGAAAGCTGCTGCTTCAAGTCCCCTAGCTCCTCTTCTGGACTAAGTAGCACGCATTGATAAATCTTCTCTTTCAGAATATCCATTTCATGATAGCGGCATTGGTCCTTTTTCGGTTTTAACCCAACCATTAAATTTTTAAAGGACTCTACCGGAAACCAGCTTGGAATAAAACGGGCCAGCTTTTTCGCCAGCCGATTCTGTCCAAACCTCATCAATGAACTACCTTCCATTCGTGTACGTCCGCCAAACATCATCTGCCGCCGGCCCTCATCGGCAAAATCAACTAGCTCCTCAACTATTTCTTTAGAAAAAGCCCGTTCGTAAATCGTCTGTTCATTTGTATAAACCAACTGCCCATTATAAGTTAAAAAAACATCTAAGTTTAAAGAATCAATTTGTTCGCTCAAATGGACAGGTCCTCTTCCCGTAGCTACGCCGCACAAAATCCCCTGACTCTGGGCCAGTGCAATCGCCCGCTTGGTAGAATCAAGTGCTCGTGCATGTTTTGTTACTAGTGTACCGTCAATATCAAAGAAAATTATCTTAATCATAAATCTCCTTAAAACAAATCTATCTGTGTTGGATTTAGTTCCTCATACTCTATACCAAGTGCTGCTTTCATTGCTAAGGCATTGTCAGCTGCATCCCCGCCGGAGTTATTATTGAAAATAACAGCCGTTTCCTTTACTTGGGATGCTATTTCTTCTACAGCTTTACTTAATTCCGCAATTTCCGTTTGGTTATATCGGTAAAGAGTTCGCTTTTTCCGCCACTCCTTATCATTCGCCAGCCAGCCGGCAGCATTTCTGCCATGAAAACGGAAAAGTACAAACTGATCATTTGTAATAAATGGATAAAAAGGAATTGGATTCGTAGGAATTTGGGGTTCGTCAACAATCACTAAAGAAAATTGTCGGGCCTTCATGAATGCCAGTGTCTGCTTCACATAGTCCGCCTGATACCAGCTGCCGTTTCTCAACTCTATTGCTACTGGATAATCTGCAAACCATGACCGAATTTTCTCAAGGTACTGCACATTTTCCTTTGTACAGCCGAAGCTGGCAGAAAATTGAATTAGAAAAGCAAACAGCTTGCCGCTCTCAACCATTGGTCTCATACTATTAAGAAAGGCTTCTACCATCTCTTCTTCACTTTGATAATAGGTCTTCCAGTCTCCCTGGCAGCTAATCCCGCTGTATGCTTTAATAACAAATCGGAAGCTCGCTGGAACTGATTCCGTCCAGTTGCGGACTGATTCCTGTTTTGGAATACCATAATAAGCTGTATCCATTTCCACTAAAGGTAAATGACCAGCGTACTCAAAAAGGGAAGCTCGCTTTTTCCCAGTTAATGTTTCATGCTCGCTAAATGAAGTCAAGCCTAAACGAATCATTATTGTCTCCTTTATCGTTTGTTTAAACCTTATCCTTTTATACTATTCAGAAATAATAAAAAGTAAACAAAAAAGAATTCTGTTATCTTTTTCTGGCTGAATTAATCTTTTTCCCAGTGAATATTTGCTTCACAATATAACTGATCACCGATTCGAATTTCATGCCGGGACAACAGACCTTTCTCTGTTTCGATTACCTCGTAGTGGCTTTCTACTTCATGTCCGTATTCGACTTCTTTATCAAATTTAACGTTAACCCGAACAGGTTGGTTCTGGGAAAGAAAATCATATCCCAAAACATCCAGCAGCCAATTAAAATAGATCGCATTATTCACATGTTGGTTACCGTCTATATCAAAATAGCGGACACGGTAAACGGCGGATTGTCCATTTTCAACTTTTTCAATTTTTTCACTTCGATGAATTTTTTTGATTTTTTCGCTTTCATAAGGAGCGATAATCTCTTCAAGCACACTGCTCATCTTACGATTTTCAGTATTCATCAACACAAAGGTTGATTGGATAAAGACGCACTCTTCACCTGCTTCATCATGTATCCAGAAATTCCGGTAACAAAAATATTTATTATAAGAAATTGCCTGCGTAGTAACTGTCAGCTTTTCTCCTACTTTAGGCAACCGCGTGATTGTCAGCTCATAATTGGTAATTACCCAGCCTAAGCCAAAGCCAGCCACAAAATCAGCACTTCTATTTAATAAAGCACTTTGTTCTTCCGATGTCTTTATAACGACCGCCAACAACGAAGGCAAAGTCATTCTCTTTGTAATATCGCAGTCATAATAAGCAACCTCATAAGGCATTGCATATTTTTTTCCCATAGCTCTCTCTCCTTCACGCCATTTTCAGTTCAAAACTCATTTTTCTATTATAACATATGTATGAAATATATAAATATTAAGAGGCTTGGAAATAACTTAGGTTTTATAAAAAAAATTACACTCTCCAAGCAAAACTCTAAACCTCAGCTGTACCATCTATCAGTCTTCCCACATAATAGAGTAAAGTCATGATAACCGTATCATTAATCCTTTAGCTATTTTATATAACAGAAAATCAATTAAAGTCCTTATTATGCTAAAATTAGCCATCCGAAACATTATAAAAGCATATCTTTTGAACTTAAGAAATATTCATGTTAAGTTGTCATTGTAAGCGCTACAAAAAAACTACTAGGAGGCAACACAATGAAGAAAGTATTGTTGAAAGCAGTCTTGGCACTTGGGTTATTCACAGTAGGTACAGTAACAGCAGCAACCGTTTCAGAAGCACATGGATATGTTTCCAGTCCTGGAAGCAGAGCCTATTTCGGCAGCGCAGCCGGTGGAAAAGTTAATACAAATGTCGGTCGTGCAGAATGGGAACCACAAAGCATTGAAGCAGCGAAAGGTACCTTTATTCCTGGAAAACTGGCAAGCGCTGGTGTTGGCGGCTTCGACCCGTTAGACGAACAGTCTCCAACCAGATGGCATAAAACAACAATTCCTACAGGTCCTCTAGCACTTACCTGGACATTGACCGCCCGTCATCGTACATCTACCTGGGATTACTACATGACAAAACAAGGCTGGGACTCCAGCATGCCGTTAAATATCAATGATTTTGAATTGATTGGTCAAGTGAACGATAATGGTACAATCCCAGGTTCAGCAGTTAACCATACCGTTACTGTTCCTTCCAATAGAACTGGCTACCATGTCATCTACGCTGTCTGGAATGTCTATGACACAACCAACGCATTCTATCAAGCCATTGATGTGAACGTTCAATAATCTATCGATGTGAACGAAACCGGGTTCAGACTATTTTCCTCCAATGTCTGAACCCGGCTTTATTACTAGCGCACTATTCCTTACTCACCATAGTAAACAGCCTCTATATTATATCCGTCAGGATCAATGATAAAGGCAGCATAATACTTTTCATGGTATTCCGGTCTTAAGCCTGGTCTCCCATTGTCTGTTCCACCAGCCTCTAAACCAGCTGTATAAAATGCAGCAACCTCTTCTTTAGAATCCGCACGAAATGCGAAATGATTTGGTTTTGGCTCTCCTTGTGCCAGCCAGAACGGTCCTCCCGCTTCATCTATTTTTCCGAAGTTTGCTGCACCGTCAAAAGCCAGTTTTAGTTCTCCATGCAAAGGCGCTAAAACTTTTTTATAGAAGTCTTTACTCCTTTCAATATCCTTAACAGTAATTGAGAAATGATCAATCATCGTACCCCATCCTTTCTTTTGTTATCACTTTCAATTATAAGAACATATGTTCTTTTAGTCAAGATTTATTTCCACCCATTTTCTTAGTAAGGAAATGAGTCTACTTAAATACCCATGACTCATAAGGCAAGAGTGTATTAAGCCCCGCTTCTATTTTAAAAAACAGAGGATAATGCATAGTAAAATGCACTTTCCTCTGCTTTTAAAACATCTGCTCTTATGCCAATGCCCCCATCGGATCCCAGGGTGCCAGCATTTTAGGTTCTTCTTCCCATGCCTTTAGCAATTTGTCACTTAAATATTCTTTACGTACAACGATTTGGTAAGTGTACTCATCCATCCAGGCATCACTCATAACAAAGAAACCTTTCTCGCCGACCTTTTCTCCCCAGCTGTTTTCCACTTTCCATTTCACTGTTTTGCCATCAATGACATCCACACCTGTCAAGACCATAGCATGAGTCATCAGACTCTCACCATAATCTAAACGTTCTGCTTTAGTCATTGTAAAATCAATATCAAATAATTCATCGATTTCATAAGCATTCAACGCCATAATCCCGCTCTCACGTGTTGAAGATTGACCTACATCACAGCCAAACCAGACCGATTCTCCCTGCTCCAGCTGCTTAGCTGCCAACTCTTTAAAGGTACTCATATCAACATTTAAATATTTTACAGGTTTGCCGCCTACTACATTTCCCAGCATTTCCACAGTATAGGTTTTTTCGTAAGGCTTATCCTGTGTGGGTGCATTAATAATGCTGACGTACTCATCTAAATCCACACCTACGTATTTAGCATAAAAGCTCTGTGGTGTCAGGTCTTTGTCTAAATGATAGTTTTTTTCTTCATCACGGTATTCAAAATCAAAGCTTTCCGGTGGCGTGCCTAAAGAGATAGCTAAAAAGTTGTAAATTTCCTCTAGCATCTTTGTTTTTGCCTTTTGTACCTCAGCTGTTGTTTTCCCAGCTTCAATCAGTTTTCTAAGTATGACAGCATCTTTGCGCAGTTTTTTATTCAGATAATTATTCAAATCTCTGGAATTTGAACTGTTTTTACTTTCCGGCATAGCTGTTTTTGGCACTACACCATATTTTTTGAATAAAGAGACAATCATATCCCATTGACCGCCATCCTGTTGAGGGGTTGCCAGCAGGAATGCAACCTTCCGGGAATCCAGCTCCTGAGCAGCAGTAGCAATGATATTTTCATAAAAATAATTTGATTTTTCATATTTATCCCAGAAAAATGTATAGTTTTGGGACAATTCAAAATCCTTCAATTGAAAGCTGTTAATCATTTTATGACGAAATGTATTCAAAGCAGCAAACATCCAGCAGCGTCCGCTTTGCTTCTGATTAGCTACTCTTCCGGTAGACAAATCGACAGAAAACACCTGTACATTTTCTACTTTAGCAGCTTGTGTTTCTGCCGACTGCGTGATGCCGTTTTTGACTACACTATTTTGTACTGCACGCTGTTTTCTATTTTCAGCAAAAGCTGTTCGAAATTCTTTAGTTGTTTCATTTTTGATTTCTGACATTTTTTTCATCCTTCCCTCTAGCACTTCTTTTTTATTATATGCTTCGATTCAAAATCCCACAACTAAAGATTATTGCCAACTGCCGATTTTTGTATTATACTAACTAATACAAATGATATAAAAAGAGGTGTCTTTTATGCTAATGGAAATCGATATGAAAAGTGATATACCTATTTATCAGCAAATTCGTAATCAAGTAATTTTAGGAATAGCTGCCGGAAAGCTATTGCCGAATGAACCGTTGCCGTCTGTCAGACAAATGGCAGATGAGATAGGAATTAACATGATGACTGTATCTAAAGCCTACAATGCTCTAAAAACGGAGGGCTATATTGTCACCGACCGGCGCAACGGTACCAAAGTGGCTGAGCTGCCTCAGGCTACTCCAGAGTTTATGAAGCAGCTGTACACTTCATTAGAACTGGTTTTAGCAGAGGCAGTGATTCATCAGCTGGATGATTTGGACATCCATGCTATTGTCACCCAAATTTCCACAAATTTTAAAAACTAAAGGATGTGTTACTCGTGAGTATGAATTTAATTTTTCTATTAATTCTTTTAAGTATGAATCTTCTAATGGCTGTGATTGGACGTATTGTTGCCAATCCCCATAAAAATATTATTTTAGAAACAACTTTACCTAAAGAACATTTACAGGATTCCCAGGTGACCCAAGTACGTCAAACTTATAAGCTGCGCCTGATTCAGACCGCATTGCTTTTTTCTCTTGCTGATCTTTTGATTTTATTTCTCCCATATGATTCTCTGGCTATGTTGTTTTTTCTGCTCTCCATATTCGGTTTAATCGGCGTGATGTATTTTATGCAGGTTCTTTACGTTAGAAGAATGACAGACGTCAAAATTAAAAATAACTGGATACTGCCAACCAAGCCTCTTTTAATTGATACCAAACTGATTCAAAATAAAAACCGTCGGCTGATTAAGCCCTATTGGTTTATTCCTGGAATAGTTATTTCATTTGCTGGCTGCCTATATACTTTTTTTATATTGAATAGTGCCATTGAAGTCATTATCTTTGGTGGAATTTCACTGATTACTTTAGGTATATTTATTTATTCCTATTATTTAATCAGACGTTTGCCAGTAAAGCCAATGACGGATGATGAGCAAATTAACCAGCAAGTTAACGATGCCATGCGCTACTATTGGTCCCTGCTCTTGATTTCATCAGTGCTTGTTTTTAGCCCGCTGTCCTTTCTCCCTGCCCTGTCAACTCAAGCAGCTTACGAGAAAACCTTATATCTTGTGATTGCCTACTTTGTTTTATTGTTTGCGTATATCGGCTTCATTTTCTTTATACTGTTCCGGCTGCGTAAAACCCAAGATAATTTGATTATGCAGGCTTCTGATTACCGCTATGGCGATGAAGATCAGTACTGGCGATACGGAATTTACATTAATCCAGATGATCCCCGGATTATCATTCCTGATCGATTAGGAATGAACATGTCCGTAAATCTGGGCAGACCAGCTGGAAAAGCTGCGATGATTTTAACAGGTATTATTATTGTGGGTGCTTTGATTATTTCCTGTGTCCCTTTATTAATCAACGATTTTTCTAATGATCCGTTTCAATTAGCAATTTCAAAAACAGAAGTAACCATGACTGCCCCTTTTACACGGACTCGTGAGATTCCTGTAACAGATATCCGCTCAGTCCAATTAGTAGATAAGCTGCCGGAAAATAGTATCCGTATTTATGGATCAGCAACTGAACATTATCTGACTGGTGAATTTCGTATTGCTGACAGACCGGCATACTTACTAGTGTACAAAAATCAGCAGCCTCTTTTAAAAATAGAAACCCTAGATTACACGTATTACTACACAAATAAAGAGTCCGAAAAAACCACGCAGCTCTTTAAACGCCTTCAAAATGAGCTCAATCCCTGATTTTCAATTCTACTTCTGCCTGTTTTGAGAAGACAAGCAATTGAATAAAATCGTAAGACTTGGAATAACTGAGTTTGGGACATAAGTAACTGCCCGAACTCTTCTTTCTATAAAATCCGAATAAACGGCGTTCCAGTCTTTGTATGCTTCGAAGATCGCAACAGAGTGAGAACCGTAGACAAGCTTGTAGGAACCTAATGCTTTGTCTCGAGAATCGCTAGACTCGTAGAGACAGCAAGCTCACTACACTTCGTTCCGATAGCATCAACTTCTAAGTGCTAAAAGCACTAAGAGTTGAAGTTCTCGGAAATAAGCCGAACAATCTCAAAAATATGAAAAGCTCCAGGTAGGTATCAATCAACATCTACTCGGTTCCCTCGTAGTGTTTCTTGATAATTTCCGGATAATCCGTCTTATTGCTGTGAAACACAGCGAGGGATGAGCTGATGTTGAACAGTACCTACTTGGTTCTCGAAGCTAAACACTTTGGCACTGACCCCCAAGAATGAGAATATAAAAAAGAGGCACCTCCGTTGAATTTATTTTATATAATAAATTTAGCGGAGGTGCTTTTGATGAAGAAAAAAATGGCGTATTCTCTTGAAGTCAAAGAGAAAGTAATTGAATTGAAAATTGAAGGAAAGACAACAAAAGAGATACTAGAGCTGACAGGGGTTAA
>NZ_JBXPBP010000025.1:0-38726 GCF_056924295.1 Enterococcus sp. LJL128
CATAAAAGCACGCTCCTTTTGATTTGGTTTAGTCACTTTAATCTTACACGGTTGCGTGCTTTTTGTGTACCCTAAAATCAAAAAAGTAGGACAATAATCAGATTTTCTTCTGACTATTGTCCCACTCACTTTCATATTTTATTCTATTTTTTTAATTCCTGATAATAGGAATTAAAGTTGTACCAGTAAATGAGAAAGTCTCTCCAGCTACTCTTTTTGATACTGACCAGCTAAATTGAATTTCTTCAGCATAGGGGGAAATATCGCTCCAAGTCATAACTCCATCTTCTTCAGAAAAGACTGCATTTCTGTCAGAACTGCTAAAGTTGATTTCAGCATCAGCGAAATGGTCAGATAATACGATAGGCGCAATGTATTGGTATTCTGTTATTCCTTCTTTTAAGACGATTGGCTGGGCATATCTCCAAGTACTAATTCGGGCTCTTTTAAGATTTGGCATACTATCCAATACACTAATATCATACACTGGCGGCAAATTCTTGTCTGGGTTACTTCCATAATCAAGATACTCTGTCTCCCCAGTTTCTTCATTTTGATAACTTGACTGCTGACCAGAATTAGAATTAAAATCAATTGTCAGCTCTTCTAACTGCGTTAGATTTTTTAAGAAATCGATAGAATAACTTGGACTTCCCCAGTCAGTAAATGTTCTTAATTGAGTTAGGGTTCCTAGCGGTCGATAGTCCACTGCATACGTACCATCCATTTCGTAATTGTCCAGACCTCTAAGATACTGAAATCCATCTAAGCTGTAAGCTCCCATTTCCCAACCAGAGTGTTCAAAATTCTTATTTTCCAGATTTTCCCTTTTAAAAAGACCAAAATTTTCAAATAAATCTATTTCTTCTTGGTCATCAAGATAACCTGAGAACAGATTACCTGCTGCCTTTGATGAAAATGATACGTAATCTCGGTTATCCAGAACATCATTAACATTTATAGCCTGTGCTTCATTTCCTCCAATTGCCAATAAAGCGAACATTCCTAACATTGTAAAACTAATTTTTTTCTTCATCTGAATTAACTCCTTCTTTGTTGTAAATTATTCTTAATCACCAAAATCGAGGCGATTACTTATTTATTATATCACTTTTTTTTAACTTTTGACGTTTCTTTTTTTCATAAATAGTGAATAAAAGTTAATTTTATGAGAATAATATATCAACACTTTCAATTAATTGTGTATTTACCTTTAGCAATTGAAATGTACTCTCACTACAACATTTCCTCACAGACACTCTTTTTTAAGAATCAACATTTTTCATTAAAGAGGAGCTTCCCTTTTATTTTTGATTGTATTAATTATACTTCTCACTCCATCTTCTGTTTTCTTGATCCTTGAAGTCAGGTAGAAATCCCTGCCGATAGCTTCCCAGTACAACTAAAAAAGGAGACTTCTGCTCTCAGAACTCCCCATTGCTAAAATACTATTCATTCGTGTTTACTAGTCTCGTTATTCTATCTTTTTTCATTCTAAAAAAAGATTGCTGCCATTTTTTCTACAAAGCGATCCCGTTGTTCTTTTACCATAAAATCACAGCCAAGCTCCAGACGACTCTGATGTCTTCTTAGAAAAGCTGTCTGCAATACAGTAACGATGGTAAAAACAGAAGAATCCATCTTACCATTTTCTGATACAACAGCCGCTAGTTGTTTGATGTTTTCAGCAGTAGCATCCATTTCCTGCGGATTTTTCATGTTTTCTAAAATAGCAATTTCTGAAACTGCTGGATTTTCAAACAAGCTATCTGCAAACTCTTGACCCCAAAGAACGATACTATCGAAATCTCCAACAGGTAAATTAGCGAATGTAAATTTTTCGCGCTGTTTTTCAGCAAGCCGCTGCAGCCCAATCTCTATTAGCTGGTTTTTTGTTTTAAAGTAATAATTTATAGCACCTACCGCAACGTTGGCCCGTTCAGCTATCATTCTTGTCGTCACTGTTTTAATATTTCCATCAGATTCCTGAATAAGTGCTATGGCACTTGAAATAATTCGCTCTATTACATCTTCATGAATAGTCATAAGAACCTCCAAAATAGCTGTCGTTTTTCAAACTATCAGCATACAGCTTCATAATTTTTTCTATTTTATTTCCCAGTATTGTCGTCTGTCACACATGTCTTTTTACGACTTGCTTTCTGAATGCCCTACTTCAGCGGCTAAGCGAATCGGTACCATAATTTCCAATTGACTGTATCCCATGACCTCTGCTGCCTCAGGCGGAGTTGTCACTGTGCAGAGATCGTAATGGTTTTCCCGTTCGTCTAAAACAAACGTTTTACTGTCTACAATATATTGTCTAATTTCACCAAAAACCCGCTGCTCATCTTCAAAGCTATCCGCTTTAGCCAAAGCACAGGCATACAAACCGCCTTCCAGTTCAGTTATTTCCCACGGAGAGACATCCTGCTCAAAATCATCAGGAACGGCATAGTACCAAATCATTGCGTCCTGCTCACGGCCATACATTAAATAGTCTCTGGTATACCATCTATCTTTTCTTTTTTTGTCAAGGGCACTCCAAAAAGAGTCAAAGGCTTCCAGCTTACCTCCTCGCTGAAAAGGTTCTTCATTATATGCGTACCCAGTTGTGACTGCTTTACTCTTAGGCAGTCGAATAATTCTAATTGCTTCCATTCTGCTCATCCTTCTATAGAAAATTAGTTGAACGCCGTTTTGAACGCCGTTCAAAAACAAGTATATGCTACCAGAGATAACCTGTCAATCCAATCCAAAAATCAATTAAAAAGGAAAATACTCACTAATAGATTAATACTTTTTAGCTCTTGTACTTCTAGATACATATAGAAAAAACGCTCATGTCTTGCCTCTTTAGTGTGAGAACAATGCAGTGAGCGTAAAGCTGCTGTATAATTTTTCGATTACGGCGGGTTATCAAATTTCTTCCTGTCTCAACTAATTTTACTTGTAGTTTTTTTCGGGTTTAACGGCACAGTTCAATGAAGGCTTCAAAGTTCGTTTGCTTTGATAATTTCCTAACAAAGCTGCCCTCGTCCAAGATTTTAACCAGCTGACTAAACAGCTCTTCAAAAGAAGTGTCCCGTTCCTCTTTCAGCGCCAGAAGCAGCACTAGTCGGACTCGATTACCACCCCAGTCAATCGGCTTGTCCAGACAGCAGACAGTTACCGCATTTTTCAGCGCACTTCGTTGAATCGCATGGGGAATGGCATAATAATTTCCATAGGAGGTACTGGAAAGCTGTTCACGGCTTAAAACCCGCTCTTCATAGTCTGCTTCGCAGTAACCTAGATTCGTCAGATTCCGACATAAAAAACGAATGACTTCTTCTCTGGTTTTGAAACTCTGAGCAGGAAAAAACAGCTCTTCTTTGAAAAACTTATGTAAAATTGACTCAGAATCCTGCAGCTCATCTAACCGCAGCTGAATTTTTTTTACATCTTCATCACTAAAAAAGGTCCCATACTGATAGACAGGAAGCTTTTTTGGCAAAGTCAGCTCCTCTGTCGTCACTACTAAATCAACATCTTCCATCTCCGCTGTTTCCAAATCGAACACCGAAGATAATTCTAGTAGTTCAATTGAATATTTCGTCATTTTTTTCAGCTTATTCCGCACTAATCTGCGGCTAGCTGCACCATACGGACAAATCAGCAACAGCTTCCTTTTTTTCCCATAACTGATATTTTCCGAAGCCGAAAGAAAATGCAAAGCAATGTAGGCAATCTCATCATCAGGAAAGGTAACATCCAGTGTCTTTTGAATAAATGCTGCTGCGTAAACACTCACATTATAGATGAAAGGAAACTTGTTTTTCATCTCTTCTGTCAATGGATTTGTCAGATATTGTTTTTGAACAGACCGCTTATACAAAGCAGATAAGTGAGTCACTAAATAGTCTTTCATCCGCTCATCAGCAGAAAAATCAATATGAAAATTGAAGGCAACACTCTCTAATAATTGTTGAACAATCTCAGTAAACTGGTGTTCATTTGTCTGCTCTGCCAAAATAAATTTGCCTGAATACAACCGGGCGATATAATACATCTCCTGAGGCGGAATTGTGATTGCCATTTTCTTTTGCAGCTCCTGAGCAAACTGCTCTGCCAGCAGCCGGCTTTTCTCATCGCTTTGCCGCAGCCGATCCGCCTGCACATAGCTTCCTTTACTGATTCTTTCAATTAATACAGCTACATGTAGAATGAATGAAATAGTTGAAAAATCGTTCATAGAAAAGTGATTCTCTTTGTGATAGGTGATAATCAGTCTGGATAATGCCTTTAAATCACAAAATTCAAAGTAGTCCGCGTATTTATCTAGACTTAACTTATGATTTTCAATTTCCTGATTAAGAAATATATTAAAAATCTGTCGCTTTTGCTCCTCTTCGCCTTCAATCAATAATTGATTATGCCTACGCACAATACACAGCGTTTCATCTCTTTCGGCAATCACTCGATTGAGGGCTTTAATCATCCGGTCAAGAGTAGACTCACTCATATAAAATTCATCCGCCAGCTCGTAAAAATCTGTTTTCTGAGCATCAATGATTCGATTAAGAACCTCAAACTGAAGGTTTTGAGGCTCCGCTTCTGTTAAAAGCTTATCCAGCTGATGATTGACATCATTTAAAAAGTAGCCTTTGCCGGCCTTTGACTCAATAACCGGCGGCTGAAAAGCCGTATTGATTTGCCTGATATCATTTCGAACTGTTTTTGAGGAAACACCTAAGGCTTTTGAAAGGCTGTCAGCTGTCAGCATTGTCTGATGTTCTTTTAACTGTTGCAGCAGTTCACTTTGTCTCTTAGAAATAGTCATTCAGCTTCCCCCAGTCTGTTTTTTAAGTATAGCATTTACTACCATAAAATAACACCTATTCTAAAGATGATTCAATATCTAAAAATGATTCCCTTTAAATTTATTTGACAGAAAAGCATGTTTTTTATAAATAAATTTTATTTTATATAACAAAGAAGAAGGTCAGAATTACTCTAACCTTTCTTCAACGAATCCTCGTCTATCCTTCCGCTTCAACCGATTTCTCTGTGGACTCAGCTTCCAGCGTAACCAGATTTTTTTCATAAATCTTAAGAAACGGATAATACATTAGACCATTCAGTATAATTAATACGAAGACCAAAACGACAGCTCGCCAATCCAAGGTTGATAAAAATGCTCCTATAGGCGCCGGCATCTGCCATGAGAATACTGCGAATGTTTTACCAACAATTCCCCATGACATACACAGATACGTAACTATGCCATTAAAAACAGAAGTAAAAATGAACGGGAAAAAGAAGATTGGATTCAACATCAGTGGAGTCCCAAAGATAATCGGCTCTGAAATACCGAAAATTGAAGGTAGAAACCCGATTTTCCCAACTGTACTCAGCTGCTTGGATTTTGAACGAATCATCAGCAATGACAATGCCAGTACGGAGCCGGAGCCGCCAATAATAACAAAATACGTCCAAAATGGAGTTGTAAAAATATGAGATAAATCTGTGCCTGCCATCTTTTCTGCTGCATTGATTGAAAGGTTGCCATCGCGGATAGGTCCTAAAATCCCTGCTAAAGCGGCATCATGAATTCCAAAGAACCAGAACAGATGAATCAGGAAGATAATTAGAATAGTAAACGGCAAACTGTCAGCCGCTTTAAAGCTAGGTGCCATAATATCATATAAAAACTTAACAGCTGTTGTTTCCATCGAATGAAAGATGATAAAAATCAACGAGAAAAAACTCAATAAAATAAGACCCGGCACCAGTGCTGCAAAGGTTTCCGACAATGAAGCAGGTACGCTATCCGGCATTTTAATTCTGCCAATATTTTTCTTGCGCATCCAATGATAGCCCTCTACTGTGACGATTGCGACAAAGATGGACAGCAGGATTCCCCGCCCATCAAGAAAGCTGATTTCTACTTCCTTACCGTCCCATCCCAGCTTCAGCGGCTCAAGCACCAGCATCAGAAAGCCAGCAATCGCAAACATCATTGGACGCAGGATATCTTCTTTATAATGACGACAGAGATAATAGGTAATGCCCACACAGATAAACAGAGACATAGCGCTTAAGGTAACGCCGCTAATCCAGTTCAGCACCATACTATTTTTTTCAGCAAAGTCTGCCCATGCCAGTATAAACCCATTGGTTGTATCTTCAGTCACTGGAGCCGCTTTCAAGATAATCGGAATAGAGCCGAATAATGTAATCGGCAGCATGGACATAAAGGCATCTCTGGTTGCTTTTAAATGGCGTTGCTGGCTTAGCTTATTGGCTAAAGGTGAGATATATCGATCCATTTTTTCACTTACTGTACTAAATCCCATCGTTTTATCCTCCTATTAGTTTCTGGATATCTTCATAGACACCTTTTCCGTCCATCATGCCGTATTTAACTGGTGAAATTGCCTGAACTGGTACATCCACGGCTGCTTCAATCTGAGGCATTAAAAAGCGAATCTGCGGACCAATTAGAACTAGGTCAATGTCTGTCAAGTAGTCTTTATACTCCGATTCACTATAGGCACTGACGGAAACGGTGTTGCCAGAGGCTGCTTCTATTTTTTTGGCAAGGATGCCTGTTGACATCCCTGCATTACAAACTAACATAATCTTTTTCATTTCATTCCACTCCCTAGTCAAATTCTCTGCGGCTGATTAGTTTCCCTTGGCTTTCAATCACTTCTTTAAACCAATAATAAGAGGCTTTTGGCTTTCTCTCCTGCTGCTTTTCAAAATCTACAGCAACAATCCCATACCGTTTCTCTACACCATTTTTCCACGAATACAAATCAAATGGCGCCCACGCATAATACCCTCTAACGTCACAGCCTTTATCTATAGCGTTCATAATCGCATTGATATGATCGTTCATAAAAGCAATTCGATAGTCATCGTTGACTCGTTCTACTGTGACATCTTCTCTTACGCCAATCCCATTTTCCGTTACATATAACGGCAGTTTATAGCGGCTGTAAGCTTCAATCAGACCATCTTCCAATCCTTTAGGATAAATTTCCGTATCCCATTCCGTAGTTTCATTGTTCGGGTCTTTTACCTGCTCAAACCAGTTTTTGATTAAAACCTTGCTTTCGCCTTTTTTCCCTGTATGATTAAACCTAAGCTGTGTTTCGCCGCCAGTATAAGGTTTTACCAAGGTTCTCGAATAGTAGTTCAAACCAATAAAGTCGACAGTATTTTCTTTAATAATCTTCAACTCGTCTGCTTTCATGAAGCTAATATCGTGATTTCTGGCAAGCTCTGAAACCAAATCAATAGGAAATTCTCCCAATGCTGCGGTATCCAGTATCCAGTTATTACAATAATTATCGGCATAACGCATCGCTACCTTTGTTTCAATGGTCTCATCAACACCGTTTACAGGCGTATAGCTGTGAACGATGCCAATTCTACCTGGATAGCCGCCTTCTCTAAAGGCTTTCACTCCTAAAGCACTAGCGTACATTACATTATAAGCTGCTGTCATCGTTTTTTGAGTATCTTGATAACCTGGCGGATAATTACCGATTTTATAGCCGTTGACTACAAACCATTTCGGTTCGTTAAAGGTCGTCCAGTTTACAATCTTATCACCAAAGCTTTCATAGCAGACCTTTGCATAATGGGCAAATGCTTCACAGACATCGTGGTTCAGCCAGCCGCCCGTTTCTTCCCAATACTGAGGTAAATCCCAATGATACAGCGTTACGAAAGGTTCAATCCCATATTTTTTACAAGCATCCAGTACACGATGATAAAATTCAATTCCCTTCGGATTTATTTCTCCTTCACGATTCTTGATAATTCTAGGCCATGCCAATGAAAAGCGATAAGAATTTTGTCCGCCTTCCTTCATCATGCGAATATCTTCCTCATAACGGTGATAGTGGTCACTGGCAACATCTCCGTTTTCCATATTTTCCTCATGAAGGTAATAATCCCACATTGATTCTGCCTTTTCATCCACATTCCAAGCACCTTCACACTGATAAGAAGCCGTTGCGCCGCCCCACAAAAAGTTTTTATCCATTCTCTACTGTCTCCTTCCATTTATATAGTTCACCTAATTCGCCAATCATATCCACAGCAATATCTGTGGCTGATAAATGCCCTTCTGCATGAACCAGCAACAAATCCACATCCTTCATTCTGTCTTCTGAAGACAGCTTCCGCAGCAGCTCCGCATGGGCCTTATGAGCCAATTTAATTTCTGCTTTTGCTTCAGCATACTTATTATCAAATAATTCATGATTGTTTTGCTTTACTTCTATTAACGCTTCATAGGCACTGCTTTTCGCATTACCTGCATGTAGGATAATTGCCATCGAGTCCAATTCTGTACTCACTTCATTCATTTCCTGCATCGCCAAACCTCCTTGTTGTTCTATACTTACTATAAAACGTTTTCAATTCAACTTAAATTTTTTGTTTTCCACTTTGGAAGTGGAAAAAAGCAGAAATCATCTCTGATTTCCACTTTTGATTGTGGCAACTGTCATTTTCTAAGTATTCAATTCGCAAAAAGCAAGCTTGAATCATAAACGCTTATTCCTAATAATTTCAACGGCTACTCCTAATTCGAGGATTGAAGCGAAACAAGAGTCACAACATAGAAGCCGGTTATTCGAAATTAGTACAAAGAAAGAGTTTAGGCATTTAATTATCGCCTAAACTCTTTCCCTTATGTTTTCAAATCGAATGCTTCATCAATCGATTGATATGAACGCCCAGATACACAATTTCTTCATCTGGGATGGTGGTTTTATAAACCTTTTCAATGTATTCCTTGACCTTCGTCGCATTTTCCATCGCTGAAGGATAAAGAATCCACATTTGCCGATAAAGCTCCTCTTCCCCATCATCCAACAGCTTATCTGAATAGTATCTTTCTACAAAGAAACGGACATGGGTAATGAAGCGCGTGTAATGGACGGATTCTGTATCAATATCCTGCTGCAGCGAATAGCGAACCATGTTAACAATTCCGCCAATCATTTTAGCATATTTGAAGCCGTCGCCATGCTCGCTGTCCTCTGACTGAGCGTTAATTAAATGGAAGGCTATATTACTCGCTTCTTCCTTCGGCAGTTCAATCTGATACTTTTTATTTAGCAAACTCAAGGCGCTTTGTCCAACCTGAAACTCTTTAGGATAATAGCTTTTAATTTCCCAATATAATCGGTTGACAATGTTCAGCCCTTCCTGCGCCCGTTCTACTGCAAAATTCAAGTGATCGGTTAACGTCAGATAAATCGTTGAATTGAGCTTTCTGCCCAGCTCTTTTTCAGCTTGAGCAACAATATCCCGTGTCATTTCAAAAAACTCAAGGGGAATCTCTGCAACCAAATCCAAAATCTGAGCCGATTTCTTCTCTTCAAGAGGTAGAAAAATCTTATCCACCTGTTCCCCGGAAATTTCTTCTCCAGGCTTTTTTCCATAGCCGATGCCCTTACCAAGAGCAATCATTTCCTGACCATTTTCTTCAACGAGAACAACACTGGAATTCAATACCTTTTTTATTGATTTCACTTGTTTTCCTCCGTATCTCTTTATTCTTTAGCCAACGAGGCACCATTTGTTGCAATTACTTCTTTGTACCAGTCGAAAGAGTCTTTTTTCAGCCGCTCATACGTTCCGTTGCCTTCATCATCTGCATCTACATAAATAAAACCGTAGCGTTTTGTCATCTGTGAAGTTCCGGCACTCACCAAATCAATCGGTCCCCAGCTAGTGTAGCCAATCAAATCTACACCTTCATCGATGGCTTCCTTCATTTGGCGGAAGTGGGCTTTAAAGTAGTCAATCCGGTAGGGATCATGAATTTTTCCATCTTCTACCCGATCAACAGCTCCCATACCATTTTCCACAATCATCAGAGGAACATTGTAGCGGTCATATAATTCAATCAGGGCTATTTTTAGTCCCTTCGGATCGATCTGCCAGCCCCAGTCTGTAGACGGCAGATAGGGATTTTTCACACCTAAAACAGTATTTCCCGGCGTCCGCTCTGCGTTTGGATCTCCAGATTCAGCCATCGACATATAGTAGCTGAATGAAACAAAATCAACCGTGTGCTTTTTAAGGATTTGTTCATCTTCTGCTGCCATTTTAATGGTTATTCCACGTTTTTTCAAATCCTGTTTAATCATACGTGGATATTCCCCTTTCACTTGAACATCCGCATAAAAATTATTTTCCAAGTTTTTCTTGAGTGTCAGCTCGACATCAATCGGTGCGCACGTCAGCGGATAGGTCATCAGCTTTGTCAGCATACACCCTACCTGACAGCCCGGAATTTTTTCATGGGCAATTTTTGTAACCAGCGCACTCGCCACAAATTGATGATGAAGCGCCTGATAAACATCCTGTTCAAGCTCGCCTTCCTTACTTTTATCCGGAACGACTCCTGCAGTTGTAAACGGATGGCGGTGAATACTGTCAATTTCGTTAAAGGTCAGCCAGTATTTAACGTATTTTCCAAAGCGTTCAAAACAAACTGTTGAAAAACGGACAAAATCATCAATTACCTTACGTGCTACCCAGCCATTATACTTCAAGCTAAGTGCTAAAGGCATTTCATAGTGGGATAAAGTGACAATGGGCTCAATGTTCAGGCGTTTCATTTCCTTGAAGACATTTTCATAAAACAAAACCCCTTCTTCATTTGGTTCCTGTTCCTCCCCAGTTGGAAACAAACGCGTCCAGGCAATTGATAAACGCAATGTTTTGAAGCCCATCTCTGCAAACAAAGCTAGATCTTCCTGGTAATGATGGTAAAAATCAATCCCTCTACGCTTAGGATACCATTTATCAGTTTGATCAGCTGCCGCTTCGTTTATTGCTTCTGTTGAAATGTGCATATGAGCTGCATAATCTTTGTTGTCTACATGAGGCTTGTAGGAAGCAATATCTGCTACCGATAGCCCTTTGCCGCCGACATTCCAGGCACCTTCTACCTGATTAGCAGCAATTGCGCCGCCCCATAAAAAATCTTTAGGGAATTCATTTGTCATTGTATTCTTCTCCTCTACTGATGAACATCATTTATTTTTTATCAAATCTATTGGCTTTTTTATTTATACCAGCTGTGTCACTGCTAAGATATCTGAATCATTAGTCACCGTTTCTTCAACATTAAAAGAAGTAATAGTAAACTTATCTTTGTTGGTTACTACACAGATAATCGTTGGATCAAAGCCTGCTGCCTGTATCATTTCCAAATCGAATTCCACAAGCTTTTGTCCACGTTTCACCAGATCGCCGGTTTTGACCAGTGCCTTGAAGCCTTTTCCTTCTAAACGAACTGTATCCAGCCCGATATGAAATAACAGCTCTGCTCCGTTACTTGTCTTTAGACCAATCGCATGATTGGTCTCAAAAACCATCGTAATTTCCCCATCTTCAGGTGCTGTTAAGATACCTTCTTCCGGAATAATTCCTACACCTTCACCAACCATACCGCTAGAAAAAACCTCATCCTTTACTTCAGACAGCGGAATTACTTTACCGACTGCCGGACTTGAGATAACGGTACTGGCCAACTCGCCGTCAAAGAAATTTTCTTTTTTGCTTTCTGTCTCACCAGCTTCAACCTTATCTTTATATAAAAACAGAACTAAGATAAAGGCTGCTACAAAAGAAAGCCCAAGCGCTGCGAAGGCAAACGTCAAATTCATTGGATTGTTTTTATCCGCAAACATGGTGATACTCGCAATTCCCGGTCCGACTAATGCGAAAGCTTTAATTGCTGTGATGCCGGCAAAGGCTCCGCCGATTAAACTAGAAGCCATAACTCCATATAAGACACGCTTGTTTAAAATGGTTACACCATATAATGCAGGCTCTGTGATTCCAAACAAGGCAGAAATCCCTGCAGAAACAGCCGTAGAGCGTAACTTTTTATCCTTGGTTTTAATACTTACCGCAAAACAGGCCCCGGATTCCGCAATGTTGTGCGCAAGAGAAGCAGGCAGATATAAAAGCTCCGCACCCAGTTCACTCATAGAAGAAACCGCATAAGGAATCATTGCTTTATGCATACCAGTTACTACCATCAATGGCAGGACTGCTGCCAGCAGCCCTGTAGCCACCCAGCCAAACTGTTCGTACATCATAATAATTACGGAAGAGAATGCTGTACCGACATTATAGCCCAGAGGCCCTAAAATCAGTAAAGCAATTGGTACGGTAATCACCAGACTCATCATCGGTACGAAGAAAATCCGAATCGGTTTTGGAGAGAATCGAGTAAATAGCTTCTCCATTTGTGCATAAAACAAAACGGTTAAGATGGCTGGAAATACTTGAGAAGCATAGGTAATATTTTCAATATTAAAGGAGAACAAGTTTGTCCCTTCTGCGAGCATTGCCGTCATATCAGGCAGAAGCAATGCACCCACTGCTGAAACTGCGACTAATTGATTAACCTTTAGCTTATTCGCTGTTGTCATCGCTACCAATATCGGCAGGAAATATAGCGGCGCACCGCCAATCAGATTTAATATCTGGTAGGTTTGACTTTGATCACTCATTATACCTGATAGAGAAGCCAGCAGTAGTAGTGATTTCAGTACCCCGCCGCCTGCAATTGCTGGAACCAGCGGCTGGAAGATTGAAATAACAAAATCCAGAACAATTGAACCAATTTTCTGCTGTTTTTTTGATGGGCTGCCTTCTAAGTTCATTTCTCCCAATAGACCTCTGACCTCATCATAGACCTCTACCACATCATTTCCGATAATAACCTGACACTGAACGTTTTGTCTAACCCCCATCACGCCAGCCACTTTTTCAAGCTGTTCTTTTTGAACCTTGCTGTCATCTTTTAAAGTAAAGCGCAGCCGTGTCGAGCAATGCTCCAGATGGGAAACATTTTCTTTTCCGCCAATTAAGGACACAATCTCTGCTGCTGTCTGTTTATAATTCATTTGATTATCCTCTTTTCTTTTTTCAATCTACATAATTGTATTCTGTTGGCCTTACAAAATACAAAAACAGGCAAGAACTAAATAAATCGACATTTTCTATATACCACGTACAAAGTATATAAAAGATAACAACTTATTTAGGTCCTGCCTGCATTACCAGTCACATGCCTGTTTAATTAACGTCAGTTTAGCACAAATAAATGTAAACGTAAACATTTATTTTAAATTTCTTCAAATTTTCCTAGCGACAATAAAAAACTGCCTTGTCAAACAAGCTAATTGCATTCTCCAACACTGTCTATAGATTTGGTATTCAACTTTCTAAGCTTCTCGCTTCTTTATAAAAGAGGATGGAGAAACAACTTAACATCATCCCGTTCTCTACCCTTCAAACAGTCAGTAAAACAACAGCCGATACTATTAAACAATTTCTTCTGACCTGTTTAGCTTGATTCTTATTCTTTATTGAACGGATTGCTCATACATTTTGCGGACAATTGCCTTCTTTCTAGTTGCTATCGGAATTTGAACGCCATTTCTCATAATTAACTCACTGAAATTTTTGGAAATACTGAATATTCCCCGACTATTTACTAAAAAACTGCGATGGCAGCGAATAAAATGATCTTTTAGATCCTGTTCAAGAATATTCAGTGTTTTATGATAGATTTGGTATTCCTGATTGTCTGTACTATGGAGAGTAATGATATGCGACTTATTTGTTGATAAATACAGAATATCTGAAAACAAGAAATTAACAAAGCCGTTGTTCGTACTCAATTGAATGCCTGAGTCACTGGCGTTAGCAACAAGCTCGGCACGATCCTCCACCACTTTTAAACACTTTCTTATTCGACTGGAAATATCTATATTGGGTGACTTTACTATAAAATCTAAGGCGCTAACCATGTACTGGAAGGTTAAATAGGTAAGCTCAGAGTGAACCGTAATAAAAATAATCACTCCTACTGGATCAAATGTTCTTATTTCTTGTGCCAGCTCTAACCCATTATTAATTTTTTCTCCTTTATGTAAATCAATATCTAAAAAATAAACATTTAATTCATTTCTCCGATCAATTCTGCTGAGGAGTTCCTCTGCTGAATCTGTTGAGTATGCTAAAGACATCATTGATTTCGAAAATAGAATATGGGAGAGAACTGCTTTTTCAATTACTTCCCTTTGCTTAGGGGAATCTTCACATATATATACTTTAATGGGCATTCGTTTCGCCTTCTTTCTTTACTTTGAATAGTTGAAAAATCTGATCATCTTTTTTTTCAGTCAAAAAAAAGACCCGTTTTTCATATTTAATCAATATCTCCCGCACAATTGACAGGCCCAATCCATGATAGCCGCCTTTAGTCGTAGTACCTTCTGCTATAATACTTAAGGCTTTTTGATTTACGGTCGTATTTGCAATGATAAAAATGATGGAGGTTCCATCATCTACAATAGACATCCTTACTGTTGGCTTCGGATGTTCTATTGCAGATTCCAATGCATTATCCAATAAAATCCCTAAAATTCTGACTAAGTCCAACATTTCCATATTTACACCATGAAGCTCTTTATTTATTTCCAAATCAAATACAGTGTGTTCTTCCATCGCCCGCATCATTTTCGTATAGATGAGTGCTTTCAGCTCTGGGATATGGAGATTTTTTATTTTGCTCATCTCTGCAAAAAACTTATATTCATCTTCATTGACACTAGAGATTTTTTCAAAGTAGCGTTTTAATTCCCCATTTTCTGTTTCTTCATAGATGTAGCTTCCCAATGAAATTAGCATATTGGTAAAATCATGTTGCCTTTGCCGAACCTTAGTAGTCAAACTTTCAACTGTCTGAACATATTCCAGCAATTCTTCCTCCCGCTGCTGCTGAACGGCCAGCTGCTGCTGTACATAAATATTTCGGAAAAATAGCAGCAGCACCGCGCTAATAGCAATGATAAAAAGACCAGGTAAAATCCACGAATACGACAACTCGTATTTAAAAGGATTTTGAACAACAACCGCATCTGGTGCAATCAAAAGAAAGAGCTTTCTTTCAAAGAAAAAAACAGAAACAAAAATATGCGTTGTTCCATCTGGAAATCGGCAAATTGATACGATTTCGAGAAGACTAAAAAAAACTGCTACAAAGAAATAACTAACTCCTAAAATCAAAAGGTTGCACCCTGATTTCTTTCTTAAAAAAAAATAAATTTTACTTACCAAAGGGAGCATTAATAACGCTGATAATATATATATGTTCAATATTTTATCGGAAAACAAAAGCAACTCATCGAACTGAACTAAAAATAGATAAATAAAACGATAAATGGAAAGTATGAACATGGAAAATAGACTAGATAAAAACATACCTAGCAGAAATTCCAAATCATTTTTCCATAAAACAAAATACACAATTGTAAATGCTATAGACTGAACAAAAATAATCATGAAACCATGAATAAATAGAACGTCCAAATGGTTTTGATAAATCAAAAAACCATATACAGCAGAGAAAAGCGCACTTGCCAGCATCACACTAATACAAATAAAAGTGGAAATTTTCTCTTTAAATAAGTATCTTACTGTTAAAATATGCAATAAACTGAAGGGTAGAAATTGTACAATAAAGAGGAACGCTACTTCTAAATACGACATGTTGCCAATCAAAAAATAGACCATTTCTATCTTATCCTTTTCTTATTGAATGTTTTCTTCCTTATTTTATCACGACTTACTTAGTAGAAGTCTTCTAATTTAAAATTTGTCTCAACATTCATTCCTATCCTTTATTACAAAAATAACAGTAGTCTATTCAGAAGTGATTATCAATTCTGTTTATGTGAAAACCAAGACTAGGCTGCGGCTGCTTTTGGCACCAGCTGCCAGTCTTGGCAAATGAGTAGTTTTTTGTTACTGAAGCAACGCGGTAGTCTGATTCTGGATATCTAGATAAAGAATAACCACACAACCAACTGCTGCAACCGCCAGAAGCAAAAACAGCCAGTTTGGTACAAGATAATTACGCTTCAACCGCATTTTCCGCATAAAATCCATATCTTTCACATAGAATAACAGAAACAAGACGACCGATAACAATGCTATACTACCAAAAATATACACCCAATAAATTGTCTCCATAATCCCTCCCTCTTTCTTTTCTATCAATAAACACACAAGAAACACAAATGAAACACACTAATTTTGATTGCCCTTTACGGCACAGCATCTAATGTCCAGGTTAGCAGCCCAGAATATTCATAACCGGCTTTCCCACTGACATTTTCCGGAACAGACAAAGTTATATTGTGGAAGGGGATCCGTATATTCCATGTGCCAGCACCATTATTTATATCAGCGGTTGAGAGAGAACGGCTTTCCCCACCGGCTATGAAGCTTAGCTCTTTTAAGTATGCAGGAGCTGATGTATCCGTGTCTGGAATGACGGTGATTTTTTCTACTCCTGCACTGTCTTTTTCAACTTTTTCAAGGGACATCTCCTTAAAGGTTAGCACTGGGTGTTTACCGCTCGTTTCAAGCGGTTGACCGCTGCTGTTTTTTAGCTGGCTCAATTTGCCTGATACCTGCCATGCAGTGCGGTTGCTGCCTTGGTTAGAATCATAAACCTGTAGATAGAACCCATCTGTTTTATCTTGAGCATCATAGTCCTGCTCCGAGAGATTGTAGGCTTTAGCAGCTTTCTCAGATTGATTGTTGCGACCAAAATCCAATCTATCGGGTACCTTAATCAACCTCAGTTCTTCCAAAATACTGGATTTAATCGTAACTGCTGCCGAGCAATCTTTTCGCGTATAATTATCTCCAGATGAACCGAAAGTAAATTTCACTTCGTCACCAGGATTACCACTGCCCACCCTAGTAACGATTTTGATTACCGCTACATTATCATTATTAACCTTTTTGTTTAACTCACTTACACTGGTTCCCCAGACACCACCGCCCAATGGCAAGTGGACACCGTTAATATCAATGCGAACCCCATATTTATATTCAGGGTCTGGATAGGCTGTTTCAAGGGTATGATTGACTATCCCGGCTGTATTATTGCGGCTACTGAAAAATCTTGGTTTCCTCAACAGATGATCGTTTTCTCCTTTTAGCGTCACAGTCCAAGTAACCGTGTCGCCTACTTCCACTTCTGTTTTATCTGGAATAATACTCAATACCGCTTCATTCGCTAAATCATAAGGAACGTCAGGATAGATAATCCGACCGTCAATGTACACATTACTCAGCTGACCTGCTCCTGTACTGAATGAAGTGTATTCAAAACCAACCAGTGTGCTATCGTTGTACAAATCATACTGATCATCCCGAATTCTGACAATTGGTGTCCCGGCTTTTAATTCTGGGAACAGATGATCCAGTGAATGCCAGGTGCCAAACGGTCCTTTATTGATACTCAATGCTGCTAGGTTTCTCTCTGTATTTAAAATATCCAGTTCGATTCCTCTAAAAAGACTGTCATCAATAATTGTCATAGTGCCGCCATGCTGGGGTATTCGAATAATCTGACTTCTCATCAATATAATGCTCAATGCTGGTAAATTTTCAATTGGCCGAACATCCCCAATATAATTAGAATCAGCATAAAGGGTCTTTAGACTGCTAAAAAGATAGTTTCCATCCTTCATTTTTCCTAAATGAGCAAAGCCTGCAGAAGTCACCTCATTGTAATCGAATTGAAGGTTGGTTAGAGTGCTGGGTAAAAACTGCATATTAGCATCATCAATCAAATTACAATTTGCCAAAAATATTTCTAGTTTATTCATGTTTTCCAAGCCTTCCAGACTTGACAACAAGCGTCCCTCCGCGTGGCTAGTCATAGAACTAGTCAGTGGGGTTATGCCTTGTTCATTAATATAAAGCTCCTTTAATGAATCTTTACTATCCTGCAAGCCCATATCAGCAAAGCTTTTATAGTAATTATTACTTAATCGAACTTCTTCTAATGACACACACCCTTTTAGAGGTCCTTTTGTATCAGATAGATTATTAGAATACGCATACAAGGATTTCAATTTGGCTGGCACTTCTAAACCTTCCAGCGAGACAAGACGATTGTTGGAGCAACGCAGTTCTTCCAAGCTAGTTGGGTTCAAATCGGTGATATCTTTCAACAAACCAACAACATAGTTTGATACATATGCGTTTACTTGAAAATCATTGGTTGTTCGTGCACCGCCAGTTTGCTGTGAACAATCAAGCTTTCTCAACTTATCTAATTGATTCAATCCCTTTAGATCCGACAGAAGATTAAACTCCATGTACAGCTCTTCCAACGCCAGACAATCTGCTAAAGGCTTCAATGTAGAAACTCGATTTCGAGTAGCATTTACATAGGTTAGTTCGCTATGACCGCTTAAACCGTTGAGGTTTTCAATTGCCTGATTAGCAACATTTACTTGTTTAAGTGATGGACAGCTCTTCAATGCATCAAGTGCATGCTCTCCCTGTAGTCCTCTCACACGATACATTTCAGTATGCGTATCAGTTTCAAATATCAGTTTTTCCTCTACGCTTAAAGACTTATCATTAACAAGTGCTGGCGGGAAGATATATTCCTGTCTTCTTCCGCTATAAGAAGGTCCACCAACACACGTTACTTCTTTCAATGCTTTATAATTTTCTAAACCATCCAGACTTTTTAATCCTGGGTGTCCGCCAAGATTCAAAGTTTCCAGTGTATCAGCACAATTCAATCCTTTCAATGATTGCAATCCATGTCCATCATAAGATGGCTCAGACTCCCCGTGCGCTACTCTTGTTGGACCTGCATCATCATCATATTTGGAAAAAATTATTGTTTTCAACTTTGTACTATCTTCTAAACCAGTAAAATCTTTTATACCATCCATTTGATTCGCATAGTAGTCAGCGTATCTTGAAACAACGAGCGTTTCAAGGTTGATTGTTCCCTGTAATCCAGTTAAGTCGCTCAAATTATTATGACTAAGTGTTACTTCTTTAAGTGTCGTCATATTTTTCAATTCGTCAATATTCGTTAATGCTCCCTCATTGACTTTGAAAACTTCCAATTTTAGTTTATTAAATCCTGCAGGCAAAGAAGTAAAGCTGTCTTCGACTATTCTTCCGCCTGTTAAATCAAAGGTCTTTATATTTACTGCATATTGGATACCTTCAAGAGTAGTGATACTCTTACCAGCTTCTCGAGTAAAATAAAAACTTGTCATTAGCTCCATCTGTTCCCGAGTAACTGTGTTTGACGGACCATTGTCTACCAAATTAAGATGGTTATAATAGTTTAAACGCCAGATAATTTCCTCTCGCAAGACATCATCAGGAATAGTAACATACTCATCAGCACGAGTCTGAGGTTTTCCACTTTGGCCGCTGGCCTGAGTAGGCTGCATCTCATCAAGCACTTTCTCCGTTTCAGCTTCCATACCCAGCTCTGTCGCCGCTGCTTTAGTATTTTCTATAAGGAAACTGAAAGCTGTTAATACAAGAAGCAGAAATGCTTTAATTAAAAAATGGTTAACCTTTTTCATAAAGCCTGCCCCTCCTCTTCTTTATGCGCTGCTAGTATCATTACCCATAAAACCAATACTAGCCCAGAAAGGATAAAAGCTACATTCAGACGTTCATTCGTTTTAGGGAAGTAGTTCAATCCGTTGTATTTTTTAGGAATGTTGCTGGAGGGCAGCTGTGTACTGCTTGAATCTTCGACTGCAGTTTCAACTGTTTTTGTATTGAAGCCAATTCCTGCTTCCGTCTCGCCGCTGTCAACTGACTCCCCGAGAGCTGTCAGCGGATGAATCATGAGGCAAAGGCTCGATAACAAAATAAACATCAGTAAGACTGACTGCTTTACTATGACTTTCATCGCCTTCCTCCGTTTCCTGCTTATTTCTTTTTCTTTCGTCTAATTTTATTTTTTTTCTTGATTTTCTTTCGTCGATACGGCAAATAGCTGCCTGTTCCAACCAACGAAACGGTCAATACAATTGCCATTGGTGAAACCCATGAAGGTGTTATTATTTTGTCAATCGTTTCATCATTCAGCGAAGCTGCCTGTTCACCAGTCACTAGGAAATCTTCTTCCCATGTCCATTCTTTTTCATCATTTTTCAGTGTGAGCTGAAGGGTGTAATTCCCTGCTGTCACGTTATCAATCCCCATTGGCACTTCATAAGTAAAGCGGCTATTAGGAGCAACTGCCAAGTCTTTTCCTGTCGTCTTATATAAGACTTTGGTAGAACCTTTTTTCATTATTTCCGCTTTCAGTTCAAGCCCTTCAATGATTTTCGGCTGATCATTTTGTAATGTTACACCAATAACTTTACTGCCGTTTGAAAGAATAACCTCTGTTTTTTTTAGATTTAGATTACCACCAGCATTATATTGCGCCGCATCTTCTGTCAGAACAATTCCAATTGTGTAGCCTGTCTGAACTGTAAGACCTGATTTTTTTTTCTCTTCACCTTCCGGAACACCTAAAATACGAAAGGCTCCTGCTTTAATTCCAGTGAAAGCATCCTGGGGAGGCGCAATATCAAACTGGACTGTCTTTTCTTCAAAATTCTCTACAGTTATTTCTCGATAAGACTCTGGTACTGTGACAACTTCTGAAATGGGAGACTGTAAACTCTCATCCAGCTCTGGTTCATCTATGCCGTATTCAATTGAACCTTCTGCTGAAGTTACTGCATCATTCACATGAATCCTTACCGTTCGGGCTTCCTCCCTAGTACTAATCACTCTTAACTGAATGCTCTGTTGTTGTCCAGGTTCTACTTTTAAAAAATAGAATCCTTTAGAGCTGTCAACTTGATTATTCGGCAGCACTGGTTTTACAGTGAAGCCAATAGCTTCTTTATTTTGACCAGATTGATCTGTAGCTTCTGCAATAATTGCAGAAGGCAGTAGAATGATACCAATCAGAACAACAAGCAATAGCTGCATTATCTTCTTTTTTATCAAGCTAAAAACCTCCGTAAATCCAGCAAAGGGGACATCTCAGTTACCTGTCCCCAGCTGTCAGCTCATTATTAGATGGTATCATCCAATGTCCATGTCAGTGTTCCTGTATAATGTAGACCCTTTTCTCCAACATTACCACCAACACCTAATTTGATATCTTCCAAAGATGCTGCCCAATCAGCTGAAGCCGCTTGATTTTTTTGGGTGAATAATGCTTTTGAAGCACCGCCTACTGTTAGCTCAGTACTTGTTGCTGCAGTTGGCGCAGTACTACCTGTAGCAGTGGCATGAGCACCAGCAGATTTAATTGTTGTTGCATCTGTATTTGGATCATTTTCTCCATCATATCCGTGAACCTTTGATGTAAAGAATAATTTTGTTTTATCTAGTTTCTTCGTTGTAGTTCCTGAAAGCGCGGTTAATTCTCCCAACTGAGCTTTAACAACCCATTCATTTGTATCTGTAACTGTACCTGTTAAATCATCCTTACGCGTATCACGAACAACGACGTAATAACTGTTGCCGCTAACTTCCGCAAACTCCTGATACTTTTTATTGATATCATTGTACTTGCCGAAATCTAGTTTTTTAGGCACCCAGCGTAATTGTAAATCCCCTTCTTCTGTTCCTGGTATATGGGCATCAACGAAGCCAATACCAACTTCTGTATCCTGACGATCCACTTCTTGCGCAGAAGCAGTCGCCCCTAAAATAATTCCTCCAAATGCTGCAGCTGTTACAGCAGTTGTGATAGCACTTTTCACTTTCATAAGATAATACCTCCAAATAATTTTTTATTTATGAATAAAGACAGATGTCTATATTCCTTTTTTTAGCTGGAAAAAACCGTCACTGACTACTCTAAAAAAGCGTTGCTGAACTTTCTGCAAGTTGGTTCATAAATGAATACTTTTCGAACCCATAAACATTCCTACAGCAATACATTTCTTTAAAATAGATATCAATTTCCTTTTCAATCAGCAAACGCATTTCCTGTCTAATGTAGGGAAGCTCTTGAACTGCAAGACTATAAATGAGGCAAAGGTGTAATATCCTGTCATTTCTAATAAGCTCAGGAATGGTTGCCTTGAAGCTTGCTGCATTAATTCGCTGTATTCTCCGCCGGCTCTGCTCTGCTGTTTCTTTAAAAATCTGACACAGCTCGCCAATCAATTGCTGCTCTCGATGAGTCAGCTCTTTCAATAGGTTCTTCCCATTTTCCGCCAAAAAAAGTTCTTCAAAGGAAAAATCCCACAAATAGCTCACTTTAAAGAACCTCCTATTCTTAAAAACTAGAAATGATTTTCTTTTATTCCTATTGCTTCAGAAAATGCTTGATTAAATATTCGTTCATGTCAACTACGTTTATTCTAAATGATTTAATTTAGCAATCTCCTTTTTCGACATGAATAGGACATATTTTACGTTGACCGTTATAAAAACAATAACACTAAAAGCGTTTATCGAGCATAACCGCTTTTGTTGTTTTATTCGCAAACTCCAAAAAATATTTATTTTAATCTAACAACTAATATAAGATTATAAATAGTACAATTAACAGTACTATAAAATTGATATTACAATACAAAGAAATTTAAATTATTAAGTACAAAAAAGAATAAATAATATTTTAAAATAACAAAAACACTCGTTAATTAAATTGGATTTCAGATTCTATCTTTTAGTTTCCAATCAGATTCGCCGTAAAAACCAATGATTTTTCATGTACCTGAAAACCTTTTTTACTATCAAAACCGGAAAAATCACTGAAGGAAGCACGGCTTTTACTACGTTTATCGACTAGTTCCCAAAGAAGTTATTTTCTATTTTTCATAGTTTTTTATTTTTTTCTGCACACAGCTTTCGTTTTCAAATACAGTTAGCCAATCTACTACATTGATTACAAATATAGGAGTTGACCAAAAGTATTTTGCATCAACAAATAAACCGTACTATATTGAAAATGTGGAGACATTTTCGTATAGTACGGTTTATTTCCGAAGAAGCTGCTTTTAGAACATTGCTTATTCGGAGGTAGACAGACAAGTGCCTAACTATTTATTACTGACCAAAATCCATTCTTAGTATGTTTTTTTACGATTCCCTGTATCCATAGTTTTAACTAGTATTGCTTTTAAAATAGAGTCCACCATCATTCCAATGGAAACAGCTCCGCCTGTTAGCAAGAGAACACCTAAACTATTCTTGGTTCCGATATACTTCGTTACAGCAATCAAACTTGCCACGCCAATTACTAGTTCAATCGCTGCCAGCTTCAGCCAGCGCTTTACTCTCTGTGTATCTCCAATTACTTTGATGTCATTCATCATTTTCGATTCCTTCAATAATAGTTTATCTAAGGAAAAATCATATAGTTTAGCCAAGGCACTTAAATTATAAATATCAGGTACTGTTTTACCGTTTTCCCAATTTGAAATAGATTTTTGATTGACTAATATTTTTCCAGCTACTTCTTCTTGAGTTAAACAGCAATCTTTGCGCCTTTGTTTTAAAAATCTTGCTAAATCTATCATCATCCCTCCTCAACTACTATTGTCTTTTACTTAATGATACCTTGCCATCCAATAGCTGCCTAATCTGTAAAAGAAGCCTAGAAATATCTTACTAACGTTGATTTATCAAGCAACAATCCATCTATGCGAAATCTATCTACACGCTATTCAACTTTCAGAAAACACGCTATGAACAAACAGCAGCCGCAGTTTTTTCCCCTTCTATACTTGCCCCTAATATAATTACAGATATCAATCATTACTTTCAACCTATTTTTCTATGTACTGAAGTAAATTTTCTAAGTAATTCTCCATTTCTTTTCATCCTCTAGTGACCTTCTTTATTTAGTGTATCATAATTTAGAATGCTGGCTGCCTTTTTCTTGTTGACATTTACGCGGCGTTATAGCTTATGCTGAATTTAGCAGCGAAGAAAGGAGGTGGGCGGCTTGGATGTTTATTTAATGCCGATGTTTAATAAATTAATGGTGAAGGATATTCAAAAAGCAGCAGCTTGGTATACAGATTTATTGGGATTCACTTCATTATTTGCATTTAAAAATGAAAATAACGAAGTGAGCATGAATCATTTACGTCTGAAAAATTATCAGGATATTATGCTGATTCAATCAGAAGCTTTCACTGCGGGAGACGGATTACGAATGAATTTAACCGTTGATCATCTGCATGAGCTTGCAGAACGTATACCAGAAAAATTTATCATTGAAGCACTTGAAAAACAGCCTTGGAACGCAGAAGAAATGACCATTAGAGATTGCGACGGCTATCTGATTACATTGACACAAGCAGGAACAGAAACAACTGATTCCTTTGAAACTGTAATTGATCGTGTTTCAGAAAAATTCAACTAGGAAGGCTCAGTATCATTTTTCAGCAATAAAAATGGGAGGCGAGACTTGTATGTCTCTGTCCCTAAAACTGAATACAGTATTTATTAGCTTCTTTGAAAATAAGGCTGAATAGACGAAAATAGTTTCTCCTATTTTCAGTATATTCAGCCTCATTTCATAAGCTAAAACTCTTTTGTCATAGCCTCATATTATTAGCTCTTATTTAATCATATCAAAACAATCATACTCTCAACTCAAACACTTATCAGCTACTCTGCTGCGCAATTTTCTATGCTGTCTGATGTTCACGAAAACTGCGAATAGCAAGTGGAACAGTCACCAAGATAATCAATAAATACACAAGTACGTTGATAGTAAAAAGATTCGTTGTCCAGCCTGCTATGTTGTAGGTGATATTACTGACGAATTTCATATTCAGCTGAACCCCCGGCAGCAGATTAACTAGCCAGTTATACAGTACCGAGGCAGTGGACTTCGGCATAATAAACGGCATCATTAGCAGCAATACATTTGTGACCAGCACAGGAACCGGCGTACTCAATCGTGAAGAGAGAAGAAGTGTCACCCCAATCATTCCAAAAAGAACCAGCAGTCCTAATCCGAAGTGAATCCAAACCATCTCACTAAACGTCCAGGGAAATGGAGAATTGGGCACTCTCAACTGTATCGGCAGCTCGCCTCCTTCACTTCCAAAAAGGGCAAAGGTTCCTCCAAATGCGAGCAGCATGGTTATGCCATATACGAACAATCCGAAAAGATAGGCAGCAGCAACTTTAGCAGCCAATACTTTACTTTTGCCAAATTTACTGGAAAGAATTAGAACCGCTGTCCCATTTTGATACTCTCCGGCAAAAATAGGAGCAAGCGAAAGACAAATCATCAGGATGAGCAACGGAATAAATCCGATTCGATCACCTATATTGTTCCAGCCTGCATAATAACCATAACGGTAAGGCGCTGAAACAGCCGCAGTTTTTTTCTGCCAATAGCTCTTTGCCGACTCGGTTAACGCTCCGCCATTTTCTGGAATATCTCTTGCCAGCATCGCTGCTTGATTTTGCTGATATTGCTGATAAAATCCCAGTGTGCCATCTTCTTCAACTGGAATTTTCAATGCATAGTCAGGCGTTGTATAGTACTGAGGGTCATAGAAAGTACTGGCAACCAAAGACAACAGCGCATAATTTTGATTATAAAATGAATGAATAATCTCAGAGGTGAATTCTTTTTCGCCCTCTTCGTTTTCAATATAGCTGGCCGGGTTTGCAGCAATCTGCTGATATTCTTCAACCACTGCGCCAAGCACCTCTTCAGTCAATACATTCGGTTGCTGTCGAATAAGTTCTTTTTGAATATTAACAGCACTCAAGCCTTTGTAGGTTTTCCCTTGTAGATCAGTCGTCTGCACTTGAAAAGCGGGCAAAATGAATAACCAGATAGTAAATAAGCTAATAATTGCTAAGCTAATCAGCGTGGATTTACGCTTAAAAATCTTTTCCCATTCAAATCTGATTAATTCTATCATTAGAAATCCTCTCCTCGCTTTTTTCCTTGAAGTAATATAGATAAACATCCTCCATGACCGGCTCAGTCAGTTCTGCGTTTTCCAGCGGCTGCTCCTCGCTGATAATCCGCAGTTGAATAGTATCCCCACTGTAATGAATGTTGGCAATAGTTAAGTGAGGGATAGCAGCTAGTTCTTGCTGGTTCACCGTTGCTAGCCAAACTTTGTTCTGAACAATATTAACAGCTTCATGAGTTGGGCTTTCCAGCAATATCTGGCCTTGCTTCATAATAACGATTCGGTCAGAAATATACTCTACATCTGAAACGATATGTGTGGACAATAAGACAATCCGGTCATCCGCCAGATTTGAAATAAGATTTCTAAAATTAACACGTTCTTGTGGATCTAAACCAACTGTCGGTTCATCTAAAATCAGTATTTTAGGATTGTTGATAACTGCTTGGGCAATACCAACCCGCTGCTTCATTCCGCCCGACAGAGTATTCATTTTCCGGTTAGTCAGCTCCTTCAAACCTACCACTGTTAATACTTCATCAATTCTCTGATTTATACTACTGCTTTTCATCCCCTTGATAAGTCCCATATAACGTAAAAACTCCCCCACAGAGAATTCCTCATAATACCCAAACCGCTGAGGTAGATAACCAATTTTTTCCAGAAAGGCATCCTCTATTTTTTTGATGGGCTGACCATCAAAAAGAATTTCCCCTGAGGTTGGCTTTAACAGCCCGCAGGTCATGTTCATTAACGTGGATTTTCCAGAACCATTTGCTCCTAATAATCCATATATTCCAGGGGTTAACGTCAGTGAAAAATTTTTTACTGCCTCAATGTCCTTAAATTGTTTTGTCAGGTTTAAATACTCCAATTTCATTGTTTCAACCTCCTTTAGTAAACAGCACTTGATAAAAACAAGAGCTTATCCTACTTTCTTTACGTATAGTTGTCTCTTCGTACCTCTATCGTTCTGCCTGTTGTAGCAATTGTTCCTTTCATTAATACACTGATCGTCCCTGACAAAATCATTTTCTCTAATTTAGAAACAAGTATTGATTCAACTGATTTTCGCTTCGTCTACCAATTCACTAGCTACCCGTTCCTTTAACCTGGATTCATATAATAAAAATAAATATCTTCAACAGTCGGTTTGACCTGAACAGCCGTCAGATGTGGCTGCTGTTCACTATAAACGCGAAGCTTTTTTTGAGAAGCCTGCAGGACTCTACTTAATATTTTCCCCTTCATAAGCTGTGCTTCCACCGCCCCTGTTATTTCCCAAATCATCCCATCAAATTTAGTAGTTAAGTCGACAAGCGACTCCTTGGCTATTAGCTCTCCTGATTTTAACAGCAATATCTCATCTGCTTCCCCTATTTCACTAACTAGGTGAGTGGAATAAAGAATCGTTCGTTTCTGGGAAAGCTGCTTGAGTAGCCTTCTTAAAGCTATCCGCTGTTCAGGATCCAGATGGTTAAAGGGTTCATCAAGGAGGATTAGCTCCGGATTATTTAATAACGCCTGTGCAATACCTATCCGCTGACGCTCTCCCATAGACAGCTTCGCTATCTTCCGATTCTTTTTATCCGATAAGCCTAACTCCATCAATAAATCATTGATTTGCTGCTTCGCCTGATAAGCAGGAATGCCCTTCAAGCCTGCTATATACTTTAGAAAGCGAACCGGTGTCATCGTCGGAATTAGTCCGAATGCTTGGGGCAAAAAGCCTAATTTATTTCGATATTCCTCTCCTAGGGTTACTTGAAGCTCCTGAGCTACCATAATATCTCCCAGCGTTCTGTCAGAAATACCTGCCAAAATTGCTAAAAGGGAGGTCTTGCCTGAACCATTTGGACCAGCTAAGCAATAAAGCCCCTTCCTCAAGGAAAAGCTAATTCGGTCTAAAATTAGTTTTTTTTCGTTCAAAAGACTCAATTTTTTAACGGTTAATTCCAAGCCTTACACCTCCTTTTCGGCTCAGAGACAGCATGGAAATCAAAGACAAAAAGCTCCCCCCTAGACCTGCTAAAATCCATTGAATCTCTGTAAGCTGATTCAATGAAATGATGCCGTCAACACCTTTTAACAACAGAATGATTAATACCACCGTCACTACCTGTTGCCCCCAGAAGGAAAGAAAGCTATTCGTCATAGTGACAACCCCTAAGCTTATTCCACTAATAACCGTAAAAGGAACAAAGAAGCGCAGCAATGTTAAAAGAAATGAGCTGTCAGAAAAAAATGCCGTTATTGATCCAGCTGTCAGCAGCAGTAGAAATTCGATAAGTCCTAGGGCAAAATAACGCATCAGCAGAACTTGATGAAAGGCGTAGCGGCAGGACTTCTCAATCTGCCAGGTTGAATAAATGAAGCTTTTCAATAATTCCGGAAGCATGGTTAAGCAAAGCAGTACACTAAACGCCAGAGAATACATCATGACTGAACCTGATGAGGTATAATCTCTTCCAATCATAATTAGGATAGCTAATGTCAAAAGCAGCTGTATAAGAATAAATGATGGCGATAAGTAGCGTATCTGATTCACCAGCTGCTTCAGCAGCGTTTGAGGAAAATCCTGTGAAGCCAAAGCTTGTTCTGCTAAGTGAATCGTCTGCTTCTGCTTATTAGAATCCTCTACCTGATAACGGTTAAGAACATCTTTTAATTGATTATCTAAATCAGTATTCATAGATTTTCTTCCTCCAGTCTGCTTTTTATTTTTATCTGCCCCTGCTTCAATCTTGATTTTACTGTTGACAAGGGGACTTCCAAAATCTGAGCAATATCCTTTAGCCTAAGGTTATGATAGTACCGCAGAATAATAACGTCTTTTTGAATCGGGGGAAGCTCATCAATCAGCCCTTTAATTATTAATTTTTTTTCTGACTCCAGGGTCTGCTCAACAGGATTCGTGCTGACATCCGCAGCCAGCAGTTCTGTATCTATGGACAAATTGGGCAGCTGCTTTTTGGCTAGTGTATTGGTGCAAAGGTTAACCGCAATGGTAAATAAGTAGTTGCGAAACTTTCCCGTAAAACGATAGCTCTTAATATGATGAACCAGCCGCAGAAAAACTTCCTGAGTGATTTCCTCCGCTAGTCCCTGATTTCCAAAACATCTCCGATAACAGTAGCGGTAAATATCCTGATAATAATTTTCAATCAGTTCGTTCAACGCGCGGCGATCGCCTTTTTTACTGTAATAAATCAATAACCACTCATCCACTGAAACACCCCCTCATCTATTATTAACCGATGGATAGTAAAAAAGTTTTAATTTTCTACTATTTTTTATTCTATTTCAAACAGCAAACCTGCCTTATAAAATAACTATAAAGACACCCAATAAATCGGTCGATTCATCAGGTGTCGAAAATTAACTATAAGAAATAATTAGGAATTGGAAAAACGTTTTTTATGAAAGCTTGCGCTTCATTCAGTAATTTTATAGTTAAACTACTAAAAAACACAGCTTTTTCGTAACTATTAGAGCTTTATTTATTCTTCAGCGGCCGCGTAATGCTGATTACTTTCGTGGATTTCCTGACAAAATGAATCACCTAGTTCAAGCGGTTTTCCTGTCTTCAATGCGTCAATATACTGTATTGTCTCCTCTATCTCTGTAAGCGTGATGGCTAAACTATGTCCGGCATGAATCTGCTTAGGGTTCATTTGAACATATTTGTTCAGAGTATCCGTATATACATCAAGATTATTTTCGTAAATTTGAATAATTGGACGTTCAAGATTATCCCCTACATAAAGAAAATCTGATTTCTTATCCAAAACCGACAGACCATCTCTAGTATGCCCAGGCGTATGAAAAATATAGATATCTTCATTTTCCCAGCTACCGGCGTCCTCAATCAACACCGTAGGCTTCACCAGCCGTTTCTCTCCTTTAAAGTGTTGTCCTTCCTCGCTAAGGTCTGTCTCCCATGATTCTTCCATGAGCGTACCGCACAGGTAATGGGCGATAATTGGCGTCTGTTCAAAATAAGGATTTCCCCAAACATGATCCCAATGAAAATGCGTGTTGATAACATACAGCTTTTTCCCCTTCAGTTCATTTTCAATATCCGCCATGATTTCAGCCATATACTCAGAACCGCAATACGTGTCAATAATATAAACTGCTTCTGGTTTAATTAAAACAAAGACCATGGTTATAAATGGATCTAATTCATTAAAAATATACGCATAACTGTGCGGGTCAAGAATTCTCTTTTCCATAACTACTCCTTTTGCATTCAACTTTTATTTCTACTAGATTATGTCTGAAAAGCTTGTTTTTCCTATAGTTTTTAGACAGGCTCTAGTTTATCTTATTTTAAGAATATCATTTTTGAATGACTACAATCCTTACCACTCTTTTTGAAAATCTTACGAACTTTTACTTCATAGAATCCAGTTGCTTTTTCGAATCACAAAACACTTGCCATAATTGTATTTGATTATTTTTAACTACTACTTTCCAGCATGCTGGAAAATACCATGATTTACTTTTGTTTCCTAGGTATGAAGCACTTGCTGTTCCGATTATCATTGAGAATTTCTCGCTTTCAATATAATCATCTACTTCAATAGTATAGTCTGGAAACCAATCGAAATAGCCCTGCCAGCCTATCTTCATTTGTTCTTTGTCTTCTTTATCTCCATAGGTATCAATAAAACAGAAATCTTCTGACATCATTTGAATAATTTGAGGCAAGTCCTGATGATTAATTGCAGCAACAAAATCCAATACTATGTCTCTTTTCATTGTTTTTCTCCTTCAATTATTAATCTTTTTAGAAGCCGAACAACGTGAGGAGATTTCAGGTTATGCTATTGATTCCAGCTATTGAGCTTTTGGGGAATTATTAAATAAACTAATAAACTGGTTGAGCTTAATGCTCTATAACTTCTGTTACGTTTAATTTCGGCTGCAGAAATAGTTTCTTCCTAATGACTACTTTTACTGAGTACAAATACTCCTTTTGATTAGCAGCTTGTATTCTAATCTCGTACCACATCTCGTTTTTTGAAGCTTTCTCACTTTCGCTTATCATAGGGAAATCATCCTTAGGGTCATAACTGGGAACCTCTACAAAATTTGGCAGTTGAGATAGTATCTGTTCATTGGGATTGTTAAAAAGATTGTCACTGACTTTGACTACGCCGAATCCTATGGGGATAATCAAAATAAGCGCCAGCAAAAATAAATACCCACAGCCTTGTACTGAACTTTTTTGTCTCAGTATATTCTTACCCAACAAATCAACTCCATTCATTTGTATCCTTTTTGATGCTATTCCGCGCATAGCCCTCAGACGTCAACTCTTTCGCTTTCTATGAACCTGTCTACAGAACCTATTAATCTATAGTCACCTTATATATTTCAGCTTTCAAAAGCCGCAATGTTAACAACATACTCCTGCCCATCTACTGAAATTTTATAATACGGGTTCCCTTTCGTAGAAGTGTAATAGGCGATAATATTTACTTCTTTACCAATCAATCCTAATCCGTTAGTTGTTTGAACGGTTTTTGCAGCGGATCGTCCAAAGCCTAATTCCAATACCGCTTCGTCAATAGTATAAACATTGTAATTCTTTATTATGGATAACACTGTGCTTACTTCTTTTTTTGTCTGTATATAGTTTTCTTTAAAATCAATTTCAATACCAAACTTAGTATCGAAAGCTCTGGAGTTAACAACATATTCCTGTCCATCTGCTGAAATTTTGTAATAAGAGTTTCCTTTGGTAGATGTATAGTACGCCAAAATAGTGAGATCTTTATCAGTTAATCCCATACCATTAGTCGTTCCTACAACTTTTGCACTACTGATACCAGCTTTATTATTCAGTACTTCCTCATTTATAGTGTAGACATTGTAGTTTTTAATGATTGAAGAGACTACATTAACTTGTTGCTTTGTTTGAATATAGTTTCCTTCAAAATCAATCCTTATTCCGAATAACGTATCAAGATTCGTTGTTATTTTACTATCATGGTAGTTAACAAACCCTTCAGGACTTGTCAAAATCCATGATGAAAGTTTTTTAGGCTGCTCCCAGCTTAAACCAGCAAGTGCTAAAGCTGCCGCATCGACTGCCGTACTTTTTACACCATTGCTATTTTCTTTAGGCGAGTTCCATAATCCAGTAGTCCACGGCGCCATAAATTCAGTTCCTGAAATATTGTCTCTTTGAGCATTATAGCCATCTTCGCCGCCGCCCAAGTGAGGAATACCAAGAGCATGTCCAATTTCATGAATTAGAGTTGACTCTTTCCAATCTAGTTGAGCAGCAGGTTCTAATGAATCAATTGCCCATTGATTTGGGTAAAACAGTATGCCATCACCACTATAGGTCTGTCCACCTAATGCTCCTAATTTTTCTGGAGAATCGTGTATAATCTCATCACTTTTTTCTGGCGAAGATACGACTTCCACAATGGTCGTTCCAGCTAATGTATTCCAATATTTAGCAGCATCTTGAACCATTGTATCTGTCATCATCTCAGACTCATTGTATAATTGAAGAATTCCATCGGTTCCAACAAAGTTGGGAAGTGGTGCGTTTTCTAGTACATAAATGTGGTCAGTAGCAGCTTTATCAAGGCTAGTATTCCCGTGATATTCACTCCCATGAGTAATTTTTGTCAGTGATTCCAACTCTGATTGAGTGTAGTAGGACAAGTCAATTGATCCTTCTGGATTGTAGTGCTGAGCAGTTCTTTGATAATACGTAGTTTTTTGATTTACAGACGCATTTGCAGCTTCGACATTTTCAAAAGACAGAATTGTACCTGCAATTAACAAACTTCCCAAAATAACACATTTTCTTAGCATATTTTTACTCCCCCTAAATAAAATTTAATCAAAAATATTATTCCTTTTTCTTTACCCACTATCCATTATAAACTATTCAAAAATTTCTATTGGAATATCTAAAAATACTTAATAATTTCTTCAGACGTATTCAGCTAATAGTTGAATGTGCTCTCTATTGCTTGTTACTTCTAGCTCTCCTTTTTGCTTGTATTTGATAGATTATTCCTTATAGAAAAATTATCTTGAAAGGTCCATAGCTATTGTCGAATAAATTCTTCTTTTTTTATATAGCGTAATACCATTTAATCATGGATTAAGTCATATTTAAACATCTTATAAAGAAAAGGTTCCTTATTCCAGTTTAGTTTCTCCTAGTTAACACGCTCACTACAATATAGAAACTGGCGGCTTTGATTATTCCTCAAAACCACCAGTTATAGCTTAATCACTCAACCTTTAAAGCAATAGATTTTATTCGCTGTTAAATTTGTCAGTCGCTGTATAAATTTTTTCTATGAATGATTAGGCTAATCATTACATGATTACTTCTTGTATTTCTGTTACTTGGCTCTCTTTTTATACTCTATTAATTGGTAAACATCAGGCAACTCACTTTCACTATAGATATCGATTTTTAGCGTAGTCCACTTACCACCAATGAGTGAAGCTTCGGAAAAAGCTTGTTTTAACTCATCTGCTATAGCTAATACAAAAACACCCTGTTTGTTTCCTTCATTAAAATGAAAAGCAACAGTGAAATAACCATTCTTTGCTTCTCCCCAAAATATTGTTTTTTTCTTACGAACTGCCTTAGCAAGCCAGCCCCCATCTCTGTAAAAACGCCACTCAAGAACCACTTCAAAATCTGCTAACTTTTCTACTAATGTTTTGTACGCAGAAAAGCTATTTCCTAAAACAATTCTTAAATTTTCAGCAGTCGGTTCGATATTTTTATCTTTTTTAAAATCCATCATAGTATTTCAGCCTCACTTTTACTCAGTTTTTTAATTGGTACCCAATACTCAAGAATTGCTCCCTCCGAGTTTTCTTTAGCATGTACTGAAATATCCGGACCATTGTCATATTCATATCCGCTTGTTGGCAGCCATTCTGAGATTACGCGGTTTCCCAGCTCCTGTGTTTCTTCAATTGTTTTTCCTTCATACGAAAAAATGGCCCAGGTATAGGCAGCGACTATATGTTCCTCTAAAGGCTCCTCAATTGGCGTGTCGGCTGCAACCGAAATTAAATACCGCCAAGTTTCAGTATTTTCATCTGGCATCATCACTTCAAGTAAGCCTGATGACTCGTTTCCCATTAAACTTTTCAGCTTCTTAATTGTACCGTTGCTCTCAGCAAATTTCCAAACCTGTTCAATCGGCTCATTCATACTCTCAAAATCCCCAAAAAGCGGAATAGAGATACCTACAACACGAAAGGCCTCTTTTGTCTCAATCCTGAAATCCAGACTTTCCACTCCTTTTACGACCATTTGAAAGCTAAGAGGTGTATATGATTTGACCGATACACCCTCTAATTTAACAAGTGACGGTGCTATTCCGTGTACGCTTTGAAAGGCACGGTTAAATGCAGTGGGTGAGCGGTAGCCGTATTTTAATGCTACATCCATGATTTTCATATCAGCGCTTTTTAAATCAGCTACTGCTAAAGACATCCTTCTTCGCCGAATATATTCCGACAAGGGAACGCCAGTCATATAAGCAAACATTCTCTGAAAATGATAGGAGGAGCAGCTAGCTACCTTAGCAATATCCTCAGTACTCAATGTCTCGGTAATATGTTGTTCAATATAACTAATTGCCTCATTCATTTTCTCTATCCAATCCATTTTCATCATCTCCAACAGTAGTCTATTCGTATACTTTATTATAAGGCACTAACAATATTCCGTCCTCTCCTCTGACATAATAATTAGAGAGCATGTACATTAGAGGGGGTCTGAAAACTCTAGCGGAGAATCAATATATAGGCTAACACTCAAAGATAAGTGGAGCTAGTTTCTTTCAAGGAATAGTTATCGAAACAGCCGCTACCCATACCTGCCATATTTGTCAACATTAATAATTAAAAGAAGCTTTTTCTTTTTAGAACTAAAGAAAAAAGACCGCAGCATGATTCAAGTCATACTACGGCCAGTTACATTTATTCACTTAATAGCTAAAGCTGCCCAGTAAATAAAATACTGGATAAAGTACCATCATTAGCGACATTGCCTTAAGCACCAGGGGAAAGGTCTGTGTCTTTATTTGCGCTCTAACATAAGGTTGAATCAGCTTAATGATGAGCGGCAGCAACAGTAAGCTTAATAACACGGTGGGCGGAGCGGCCTGAAGAAAGACACTCGCGACCATCACTAAGAAGCTCAAGCCTAGAAAAACCAGTAGTAAGCGTACACTTTGCTTTTTGCCAATATAGTAAACGAGTGTTTTCCGATTGTTCCGAATGTCCTCTTCCAAATCGCAGGTATTATTTGCTAACAAATTATTAAACATACAAAGAACCATTGGACTGAATGCCAGCAGGGTCTGTCCCCAGAAGCTGCCGTTGATTTCAGTCTTTCCATACGCAGTCAAGTAAACACTCATCGCAGGGATCATATAGCCGCTTAGAACAGCCGGTATGGTCTCAGCAATAGGTAAACTATTGATTGGCCGAATGCCATAAGAATACCCTAAGCCCACATAGTAGCCGACGATTCCCAGCAGCAAAATGAAATAGTCAGAAGACCAAGTCAGAATTGCTCCTGTCACCATAGACAAGAGTAGGAACACAAAAAAAAGTTTCCTTACTGTAGAAAGCTTCAGCTGTTCTCGGCCAATGATATTTGTTTTCGTCTTATATTCTTCATCTTTGGCATTTTGGTAGTCCATATAGTTATTGAAAATATTGACCGCAACATGAATAAAACTCAATGTAAGTGTAAATAAAAGAATACGCCAGTTGAAGAAAACACCATAATGATAGCTGGAATAGGACATTCCTAACAGAATCAGAAAAAAATTCAGCGGTGCAGTATAAATCTCGCCTAGCTCCCAGATAATTTTGAATGACATGAATAAGCTCCTATACTAAATAAAGTTTGTCTCCAAGCTCTTATCCTATCTAGCCGACTTGCTTCTGTCAACGCTTTTGTTCCATTAGTGGGAAACTACCTCTCATTATACTGGATTCTAGCAAAAAACTTGTTCTTTTGAGAGTTTTCAGACCAATCGCAGCTTCAAACAACTCATACCAATAACTCTCTCTTACCGGCTATTCTGCTACTCTTGAGTAATTATTAGCCGTTCATGCTTATCAAAATAAGGCGCCGTCATTTCCCGCCATCTGGTTTCTGAAAAAATAGCAGAGGATATTGGCAACAGTCCGTAATTTCCTAAGGCAAAGCCATCATTTACTTCGACAATCAAGGTTCTGCCATCATCTGTTACCCCAATATCTAGCCCATAAGCGGAAGGGCTCTTTGTCCAGCTTTTAACAGCTTGATCGATAATTGCTGCATCATAATGTACATGATAATCCCCTCGGTAGGGGCGGACATCCAGAATTGAACCATTCAATACAAACACTCGCCATTCTGCTAAAAAATTGACAGCTTCACTAATCCAGACAGGGAAATCAAAAGGCAACCCTATCCCTATTAAATCTTTCGTTCCCCTGACAACACGTCCAGTAAATGCCTTGCTAACCGTTTTGGGTTTGACAAACTGCCCCCAGTTTTCAGGTATATTGACTATTTCGCCTAAAAGACCAGAACGAATATGTCGACCATAAAAATCAGAAAGCTCCGCCGGATAATCTTCAAATTCAGGTTTGATATCCATCAGTTGGAGCAGCTCTAAGGTTTCTTTGATGTAATCTACCACAACATCTTCTTTTCTCAACTCAAAAATGTCATAAATCGACTGATAGCGAATAATCTCCTCCCCCCTCAGGTAAAATCCCACAAGGGCATTATATTTATCAATACTCGGTTCAATTGGATATTTTGTCTCTTTGATATAAACTGTCATTTTCTTCTCCCATCTAGTGATTCACAAGTGCAACACTTATTTGGTAAATAAAAAGGGTAGATTATTAACATAAACCGTCCCTTAGAATCGAATAATCGGTGTCTCAAAAATCCTCACTGCTTCATGGATTGAAAACCGTAGAAAAGCTTATAGGTACCTCCCAAGAATCGTTAAAGCAGCAGAACAGCGACTCACTTTACTTCAATGTTAGCAACTTCTAGTATTTCTCTCGCGCCCTCATGTAAACTATTTTTGAATATTTCCCATAATATCGTCAAAAGTTTCTACAGTATTCAGCAATAATTCGATAATCTGTGATTTTGTCAGCCGTAAGCCTCTCCGGTCCCGGGCATCTTCAACCAAATTTTCCAGCTTCTCTAGATTTTTATCATCCAGACTAATCATTACACGATTTTTATCGGTAGCCATTGTTTCACTCTTTTCTCTTTAATAATAAAATACTGATTAGATAATAACACAAGTGTTGCACTTGTGCAACAAACAATTGACAAATCTTATGCTCTCATTTCTCATTGATATTTATGAATTTTTTTCTTCAAGAATCCCACTAAATCGAGAATGTTAAAAAAATTTGCGTAATATATTAAGACATTTGATAGAATAAAGTCAGTTATTTTTGTACAATTTTTTCTGGAGGTAGATTTGAAATGTCAAAATTTAATGAATTGATTTATACGCTGCGAAAAGAACGTGGTTTTACTCAGGAAGAGATTGCACAAGAAATAAATGTAACCAGACAAACAATTTCCAACTGGGAGACTGGTAGTGCACAACCGACAATTGATAAAGCGATAGACTTAGCAAATCTCTATGATGTTTCCATGGATGAGTTAATCGGCAGACAACCCACTGTAAGAAAAAAAACGAGTACACTTTTACTTTCTCTACTGAATCAGAAAGTTACCATCTATTTGAGTCCTGATACAGACGCTTGGATTCACATAGGTAAAACAACACTGACGAATTGTAAGATTACTGCCGTTTCCCCAAACAGCATCCGTGTGATTCTAACCGAGAAGAATCAAGTAATCGAAAAGCTGATTTTCACCAAAAACATTGTTGGTATCGAGAAGGGGGAGAATTAATATGTGGTGGATTGTTTTATTGATTATTGCAAGTATGCTGTTTTCCCGATTAGATGATTTAATTGAGCTATTTAAAAGCAAAAATCCCAATTATCAAGAGGAAAAACAAAAAGAAAAGCTCTCTTATGAACAGGAACGTATAGAAATAAGACAACAGCTTGAAGAACTGATTGGTGCTGCTTGCCAGATTACCAATCCAAATCTCATTTATACAGCTAGTGATTCAACTCGACTTGAAGGTGTTCTGTTGGACTTAGATGATGAATGGGTAGTCATTCAAACCACTGAAAAGAAAAAAACACGACAATTATTTTTAAAGCTCGAAGAAATTACACATGTTTCAAAAATTTTATAATTATTTCTCCACTAAAAAAGGATGGAACAAAAGCAAATGGCTGAACTCTTCTTTCTCTAAAATCCGAATAAACGGGTTCCAGTCTTTATATGCTTCGAGGATCGCAGCAGAGTGAAAACCGTAGACAAGCTTGCAGGAACCTAATGCTTTGTCTCGAGAGTCACTAGACTCGTAGAGACAGCAAGCTCACTATACTTCGTTCCAATAGCATCAACCTCTAAGTGCTAAAAGCACTTAGAGGTGAAGTTCTCGGAAATAAGCCGAACGATTTCAAAAATATAAAGAGCTCAGGTAGGTATCAATCAACAGCTACTCGGTTCCCTCGTAGTGTTTCTTGACAAATTTCGGATAATCCGTCTTCTTGCTGTGAAACACAGCGAGGGATGAGCTGATGTTGAACGGTACCTACTTGGTTTTCGGAGCTAAACACTTTGGCACTGACCCCCAAAAGTGAGAGGGCAAAAGAGAGGCGATTAAACGGTCTGTTTTCGATAGGCTATCGGTGATAGATAACCCAACTTCCGTTGAATTCTATGGGTATTATAATTCTTAATGTAATTTGTGACAATATCTATTACAGTAGTGGTAGAGTATTTTGGCTCTATGT
>NZ_JBXPBP010000026.1:0-37651 GCF_056924295.1 Enterococcus sp. LJL128
TAAATTCACTAGATAATTTAGGAGAAGAGTTGAAATAAATGAGTATATCCTGTTCAATTTTATTAAAAGAAAATAGTTTTATAAATGCTACCGATTTGTATAATGTGATGGAAAAAATATCTAAAGAGAAAAAGTTCTTTTTTGCAAAGAATATGGTAGAAAGTGATAGTGAAAATCGTATCAAATTGATTAGAACAAACATCAGTGATAGACCTTTTCGGGATAGTGTATCTAGACAATTAAACGTGGATATATATGATGAACCTTATGAATTTAAAGAAATATCGTTTGACTGGTATGATAATAATATAGTTTTTTTTGAGGCAATAGTGATAGATTCAATTGATGGAAATGAAGATTTGTTATTCTACTTAACATTTGATTTTTTGTCCCTATATCCAGAAGCTTTGCTGTGGATAGAAGAAGATTGGTTTTACTCTTTAAAAGATTTAGAAAAAATGAATCCGGCTTCTATAGAGGAAGACTGGTGTTACCAAAATCCTTCAGAGTTTTAATTTTGTTTTAAAACAAAGGAGATAAACGAATAGAGTTATTAATGATAAATCGGAAATTGAAATCTATGTATATTTATTTTTCTTTTGTATTTCGGATATTTAATTTGTGTTTATGGTACAGAAATACAGAGAGAGGCATTAAAGCTATCATCTAAAGAGTAAGTTGTTTTTAAAGTAAATTAATAGTAGTGTTAGCAAATTACAAACGGAAAAGAGTATTAGTGTGACAGGCTAATACTCTTTTTTACTCAAAGCCTCGTTTGCGGTACTGGAAGTCTTTATGTTAGGATATAACGGAGTTAAGACGGTTAAGGGCAAAGTAACTAAGGTTCCTGAAGTAGGTGGGGATGCAGGAAATACGTATCATGGACAGACAGTTAGAGGGAAAAACTATCATGTGAGAATTGGCAGTAATGCTAGAAATCATTTAGAAAATTCAGAAGGGTTTACACGAAAAAAACTAAAGGAGTAAAGGGCGGACACAACGTGAATGCGTTTTATGGCGAACTTAGGGCTCAAGGATTTGATGTTGATGAGTGTATAATCACTAAAACCCCACATCCAAATTTTGAAGGTATCTATCAGATTGAATATCAAGTGCCTAAAGAGTATAAAGGGCAGTTGATTTCTGGAGAATATAAAAAAATAGCTCAACCAAAAACTGTATATGATCCTAATATTATATCAGATGACCAAATTTATCTATGGGGAATAGAAGCTATGAAAAATGGAGAAATCTATGGGAATTCTATATATGGAGTAGCAGAAAATGGACTCTCGTATACTGGATTTTTGGATGAAAATAGGGTGGTAAAAAACTTTTTCCAAAGTTTTGACACTGCTAAGTAAGGAGAATAAAATGAGCAAGCTTATTACTGAAAAAAAATTAATTGATGATTTGATGAAAAGCTATTTTTTTGTTGTACGTAATTATTACTTCAAAGAAGCTTTAAGAAAATTTTCAGAAAAACAAGGGTTTGGTGTAGGATATGCCTCTATATTATTTTTAGATGACTTAGACGAAGAGGATTTTGAAATCATGACACAAAACTTGGATGGAGAACACATCTTGCTCGATATGGAGAGTCCGCAAGTTGATGAAGATTGTGAAGCTTATATTAGTTTTACAGAGCTTTACAATTATTTAGATAATCGAGTAAAAGAAGTTATCGATGAGCAACCAGAAGAGCGGGAAGAACTTTTAGATTTATTAAAAGAAGTTAAAAGGGGTTTGAATCTCTAAAACATATTTAAAATAGAAAGATTCTTCACCAATAGAAAAGTTTATTATGAAGAGGAGAAAAATGGCTATTGAATATGAATGGAAGATGAGAGATAGGTGTCTGTCAAAAGAAATTTTATATAAAAAATTTGATGAGTTGGGTATTCAAATTGCCGAGAGTAAAGACCTAGAGAAAGGTATCGCTCTTACTAAGTTTGATAAAGAAATAGGGTTTAAATCCTATTTACTTGATGCGGACCAGTATCCTTATAATATTTGGGATTCACAAATGATTAATAATGAATTTGAATTTGCTCAAGTCTTAATTTTTCGTTTTATAAAGGAAAATGATAATTTGGAGTACACTTATAAAATAATGCTCGATTTACTATTTTCAATTATAGAAGAATTTCAGGTGCCTAGTATTTTTCTAGGAAATGGAGAGAATGAGTATGCTTATTTTAGTGAAGAAAATAAAATGTATTTAGATAACTCCAGTGGGATTTGGGAAAGATCTTATTTCAAAGAAGTTATAAAAAATAGAAGTATGAATATAATGCCAACGCACTAGAGGATTTAGGTACAAAAGGAAATCAATGGTAGATAAGGTGGAGAAATGGAGTTTGATTTCTATATAGAATCAGAAAAAGAAGATAAATTGCTAATAAGAGAACTAGGAGAAAAAACAAGTGAGATGACGGGACAGCCTGTTACTTTTTTCGACTATTCCGATGAATGGAATGCTACAACAAAAGTCATTTCTTTGGATTCGAATCAGATTGACGAAGATTATATTCGTTTTATAGAAACTGATTATGGTGTCAAAATAAATAAAAATATTCTAATTGAAATAGCCTATAATGACTATTTACTTACAGAAGAAAAACAATGGTTTGAAGAAAACGGCGAGCCATCAGAGGGATTGAAATACATTTACGAATTTATAAATGAGATGTATTTGAGCTCAAATTCAGACTTTCTCTTTTTAGATGATTCCACACCCATATTTTTTCGAAAATCAGGAAAATTATTTGTTTTCAATAGTAGCAACAAGTGGACTAAACTATTTAGTGAAGAACAATGTTTGAATCTTTTAAAAGTACCCTATAATGTAGTTTTTGAGTACTAAACATGTATATCAAAAAACCAGTATTAGTGATGTTGAACTAATACTGGTTTTCTGATAAAGCACATGTCCATTAAAAACTGTATATGACTATACTTACATAAAAAAAACTTTTCGATTTTTTCACTACGGTAAAGTTAAGGAGATAAAAATGAAATACACAGTTTTAACAGATAAAAAAGAGATATCACAATTAATATATGAATTTTTTAGTATATTTTCAAATGAAGGATTACAAGGAGCACTGAAAAATTTTACTCAAAAAAAAGGTTTTGGTATAGAGTATGTTTCATTTATGTTTAACGATGAAATTGATGAATCTTTTCAAGCTTATGGTGTATTAAAGGATAGTCAAGTTTTATTCTCAGTAGACCAACCAGCAGCAACCGAAGATTGTGAAGCCTATCTAAGTTTTGAAGAATTTTATGAGTACATTGAAACAGCTATTAATAGAGTGATAAAAGATGGCCATGAAAAATATGATGAGCCAGAAATTAGCAGATTGTTAGGAAAAGTAAAGAAGGCTCTGGATATAAGATAGTGAACTAGATTGTAAACGAAAAGCAGTATTAGCATGTCATGCTAATATTGCTTTTTCTGTATTCTAGATATCCACTGGAGAGCGGATACTCAAAGCCTCGTTTGCGGTACTGGAAGGCTTTATGTTAGGATATAACGGAGCTAAGACGGTTAAGGGCAAAGTAACTAAGGTTCCGGAAGTAGATGCAGATACGGGAAGTACGTATCATGGGCAGACGGTTAGAGGGAAAAACTATCATATGAGAATTGGTAGTAATGCTAGAAACTATTTAGAAAATTCAGAAGGGTTTATCCGAAGAAAAGGAAAAGGGGTTATTGGTGGCCATAACATAAATTCTTTTTACGATGAGTTAAGCCAACAGGGATTTAATCTTGATGACTGTATTATCAATAAGAAGCCTCCATCCAACAATAGAAGGAATTTATGAAATTGAATATAGAGTACCAATGGAAGTAAAAGGGCAATTAATTCCTAATCAATACAAAAGGATACCCGAACCGAAGACTGTTTATGACCCTAGTATATTTTCAAATACGGAAATGTATCAATGGGGGGTGGAAGCGATGCAGAATGGAACAATAAACGGAAGAATAGTTAAAGGAGTATCCTCCAATGGTATAGAATTTACAGGATATTTTAATGATGTAACAGGAGAGATAACGAATTTTCACCCATCAATGAAGAAATAGGAGAAATTTATGTACAGCTTAATAGAAGATAAACTAGAAAAAGAAAAATTAATTAATCAGTATTTTGTTTTAATAGGAGATTACATTGAAGACTTCATGAGAAGGTTTTTAAATGGTGAATCTTTCAGGATAGATGCAATGGCTATATTATTTAAGGAAGATTTAGATGAAGATGACGAAGAATTGCAAGAAATAGAAAATAATCAAGTTTTACTTGTTTCTGAGTATCCTGCATCACCAAATGATGAAAAAGCTTATTATTCTTATGAAGAAATATACAAGCACACAAAAATGTATGTTAATGAAAACTATGAAGGAAACAGTGTATTTCAAAAACTGTTGAAAGATATTGAAGAAAAATTGGAATTATAAAAAGGTATTTTACTATTTGATTGGCGTTGGATAGTAAAGCCTTGAATAGTAAGTATATACTCACTATTCAAGTTGCCAATAGTTAATAAAAGCTAACTGTATTTATTGTACAAATAATGAAAAAGCTATTTTCGTAATAAAATAATAGTAGTGTTAGCAAGTTACAAACGAAAAAGAGTATTAGTGTGACAGGCTAATACTCTTTTTTATACTTAAAGCCTCGTTTGCAGTCTTGGAAGGCTTTATGTTAGGATATAACGGAGTTAAGACGGTTAAGGGAAAGTAACTAAGGTTCCGGAAGTAGATGAGGGAAATCCTTCTGTTAAAAATACTATTGGACCTGATAAGATTCAGTTCAAGGAACCAGTAAAAATAAAGACGAATAAAGGGGTAGAAGTCACATTTGAAAATCCATCTGGAAATATAATTAATTGGGTTGAACAGAATCCTAAAAATATTTCTACAGCAATTGAAAGTGCAAAAAGAAGTAAGAATAGCGGAAAAGTGATTGAAGGAAAAGTTGGTAGTTATACACAGCAGAAGATTGAGGTCACTCAATTTGGTCAAGAAATTTTAACTAACAATCAAAAAGTAACTGATTTAGATATTGTAACTCCAAAACACATAATTGAAGTTAAGAAATCTGCTTCGTCAATAAAAACTGATCAAATAGATAGGTTGATTGACTATAATAATCCCCAGTTTTTTAATTTTGAGTCAAAAAAAATACTTGTATATTTTGATGAACCAATTCAGAATATCACTAATCCCAAAACTTTGGAAAAGATTGAGTATTTACGGAATTTGGAATCACAAAATAAGATAACAATATTAAATTCACTAGATAATTTAGGAGAAGAGTTGAAATAAATGAGTATATCCTGTTCAATTTTATTAAAAGAAAATAGTTTTATAAATGCTACCGATTTGTATAATGTGATGGAAAAAATATCTAAAGAGAAAAAGTTCTTTTTTGCAAAGAATATGGTAGAAAGTGATAGTGAAAATCGTATCAAATTGATTAGAACAAACATCAGTGATAGACCTTTTCGGGATAGTGTATCTAGACAATTAAACGTGGATATATATGATGAACCTTATGAATTTAAAGAAATATCGTTTGACTGGTATGATAATAATATAGTTTTTTTTGAGGCAATAGTGATAGATTCAATTGATGGAAATGAAGATTTGTTATTCTACTTAACATTTGATTTTTTGTCCCTATATCCAGAAGCTTTGCTGTGGATAGAAGAAGATTGGTTTTACTCTTTAAAAGATTTAGAAAAAATGAATCCGGCTTCTATAGAGGAAGACTGGTGTTACCAAAATCCTTCAGAGTTTTAATTTTGTTTTAAAACAAAGGAGATAAACGAATAGAGTTATTAATGATAAATCGGAAATTGAAATCTATGTATATTTATTTTTCTTTTGTATTTCGGATATTTAATTTGTGTTTATGGTACAGAAATACAGAGAGAGGCATTAAAGCTATCATCTAAAGAGTAAGTTGTTTTTAAAGTAAATTAATAGTAGTGTTAGCAAATTACAAACGAAAAAGAGTATTAGTGTGACAGGCTAATACTCTTTTTTTATTCAAAGCCTCGTTTGCGGTCTTGGAAGGATTTATGCTAGGATATAACGGAGTTAAGACGGTTAAAGGAAAAGTAACTAAGGTTCCGGAAGTAGATGCAGGAAGTACGTATAATGGACAGACGGTGCCAGGTGAGAAAGCCAATGGGGCTAAAGGAATAACGCCTTCATCAGTAAAAGGAGGTAAACCAAAAGGAAAATATTCGTCTCCTAATTCACGAGGGATCATTCGAGAAAATGAAACAGCTGATTTATTTGCATCTAAAGGATATTTAGTTATAACAGATTCACACAAAATTGATGAATTAATGGAAGTATATTTTTATGCAATTGGAGAGAAAAATTTTTTTAAGGCATTGAGGAATTTTTCTAACAAGGAAGGATTTGGTGTTGAATACACAAGAATCTTATTTCAAGATGATCTAGATGACGATGAAGAAGAATATGAAATTTTAGCTAATAGAAAAGTAGTAGTAATTATAGAATACCCTATTGAAAAGCAAGATACTGAAATTTTTCTTACATTTGAAGAATTTTATATTTATTTAGAAAAGCAAGGGGAAAAAATAATAAAAGAACATTCAGAATTAGAAAGTATTAAAGAAATGTTAAGAGAAGTGAAGCAAACATTAGAGATAGTATCTTGGTACCAAGAAGTTGGATTATCCAATTGATGAAAAACTAGAAGATATTAAAGAAGTTATAAAAAATAGAGGTATGAATATAATGCCAACGCACTGGATGATTCAGGTACAAAATTTAGTTTTTGAATAAAGCACATGTCCATTTATTCAAAAAAATTATATTAGGATATAACGGAGTCAAGAATATTAAGAGGAAAGTAGTAAAATAGTGAAATGTTTAACTGGGAGAAAAAGGCAATGGAAAATGGAATAGTTAAAGGAAGACTTGTTGAAGGTACAGCATCAATAAACTAATTACGTATTATTGATTAGTTAAATCAAAGTAATAGGCCTGCTAATCAAGTTGCCAATAGTTAATAAAAGCTAACTGTATTTATTGTACAAATAATGAACAAGCTATTTTCGTAATAAAATAATAGTAGTGTTAGCAAATTACAAACGGAAAAGAGTATTAGTGTGACAGGCTAATACTCTTTTTTTATGCTTAAACCGATTTGTAGTATCTGAAGTCTTTATGTTAGGATATAACGGAGTTAAGACGGTTAAGGGAAAAGTAACTAAGGTTCCGGAAGTAGATGGGGATGCAGGAAGTACGTATCATGGACAGACGGTGCCAGGTGAGAAAGCCAGTGGATCTAAGCGGAATGCGTCTCTTTTTTTATCATGATCTTTTTAATGCTTAAATACATAAAATCACGTATAATAGTACATAGTGAAATTTCAGAGGAGGGTACAGCATGGCATATCAAGCATTGTACCGTGTATGGCGTTCACAGCGTTTTGATGATATTGTGGGTCAAAAAGCTGTAACGCAGACGTTGAAAAATGCCATTATGCAGCAGAAAACGTCTCATGCCTATTTATTTACAGGCCCTAGAGGAACTGGGAAGACGAGTGCGGCAAAGATTTTTGCTAAAGCAATTAATTGTAAAAACAGTGTTGACGGGGAACCGTGCAACGAATGTGAAATTTGTAAAGGAATCACTGAAGGTCGCCTGAATGACGTGATTGAGATTGATGCAGCCAGTAATAACGGTGTGGAAGAAATTAGAGATATTCGAGATAAAGCGAAGTATGCTCCTACACAGGCTGAGTATAAAGTATATATTGTTGATGAAGTACATATGCTTTCCACTGGTGCGTTCAATGCGCTGTTGAAAACCTTGGAAGAGCCGCCGAAAAATGTCATCTTTATTCTTGCGACTACAGAGCCTCATAAGATTCCGCTAACCATCATTTCCAGAACACAGCGTTTTGATTTTAAGCGGATTGGAACGCAGGATATTGTCGAGCATCTTGCACATATTCTGAAAGAAATCGGGTTAACCTATGAGGAGCAAGCATTATACACGATTGCCAGAGCTGCTGAGGGCGGGATGCGGGATGCATTAAGTATTCTGGATCAGACAATTTCCTTTGGCGATGATGAGGTAACACTGGACAACGCTCTTCAGGTAACAGGAAGCCTGACCTTTGAGATGATGGACAACTATATTGCAGCTTGTGTTTCGGGAAAGGCAGAAACAGGGCTGGAGGTCATGGAATCCATTCTCGGAGCTGGAACAGAGGCTAGTCGTTTTCTAGAAGATATTCTATTGTATTGTCGAGATTTACTGATGTATCAGCAGGCACCAAAATTATTGGAAAGCAAGACAGGCACAATCACTGAGCAGTTTAAAGAGCTGTCCCAGCAGATTGCCCCAGAACGAATATACCAGCTGATTCAGATTTTAAGTGATACACAAAACGATATCCGCTTCACCAATCATGCAGCGGTTTATTTAGAAGTAGCAACGGTGAAGCTGGCTCAAAGCAGTGGTTCAGTAAAAGTGGCTCAGGCAGCAGGTATTCCGGAAAATAGCCCGGATGTTTCTGAGTTAAAGGCAGAAATTCAACAGCTGCGTCAGGAGCTTGAACAGCTTAAGAAAAATGGTGTTGCCGCTGTGGAACCAGCGAAAGCTGCCCCGCGTCAGCCTGTTAATCGGACTGCTGTAAAAATTCCAACGGAGCGGGTTTATCAGGTTCTGCGGGAAGCAACACGAGACAATCTGCTCAAGGTCAAGGAAGTTTGGGAAGACATGCTGCAGATGATGTCTGTAACTCAGCGGGCGATGCTGAAAGCGAGCGAACCTGTTGCAGGAAGTCCAACTAGCTTGGTAATAGCGTTTGATTATGAAATTGTCTGCACTCGGGCAACAGGAGATGATGAGCTGCAGCTGGCTGTTCACAACAATCTAAGCCGGCTGATTGACTACGCCCCTCAGATAGTTTGTATCACTAGAGACAGCTGGCCGGGACTGCGTCAGACGTTTCTTCAGCAGCATAAGGCAGAAGATAACACGCCTCCTGCGATTGACGAAATTACTGAGGAGGAAGAAATTCAGCTTGTCCCAGATGAAAATCAGAATTCTTCGGGCGAGCAGCAGCTTGTTGATGAAGCTGTTGCCAGATTTGGTACAGAACTAGTAGAAGTAGTAAATGATTAAAGACATAGAAAGGAAGAAGAAATAAATGATGCGTGGAATGGGAAATATGCAAGGAATGATGAAACAGGTTCAGAAAATGCAGAAAGAGATGGAGAAAGCTCAAGCTGCTTTAAACGAAAAGGAATTTACAGGAGAAGCAACCAACCAGCTCGTAACAGCTGTATTTACCGGAGATCGTAAAATGAAAGATGTTATCGTCAAAGAGGAGCTTGTTGATCCGGATGATGTAGAGATGCTGCAGGACTTAATTGTTATGGCTGTTAATGATGCGTTAACTAAAATTGAAAAAGAAACAGAAGCAACTTTAGGCAAATATGCTAAAGGAATGCCGGGATTATAAAAAATAGAAGCTATTATATAGAAAGAAAATGAAGCAAGAAGTCAGCTGGTCTCTCCCAGCTGACTTTTTTTGAAGAAATCTAATAAAACTATTGACCCGTACCTATGGTAACGGTTTAGACTGTAAGTAAGCTAGCAAAAGAAATAGAAATGGAGTAGATGAACATGTTCAAAATTGGAGAATTCTCAAAAATATCAAATATTACTGTGCGCACATTAAGACACTATGAAAAGCTGGGACTGCTGATTCCTTCTGAAGTTGATCCGTACTCAGGGTATCGTTATTATAAAGCCGAACAGCTGTCAAAAATAAATCAAATTAAACTGCTGCAGCAGGTAGGCTTATCCCTTGAATCAATTAAAGAAATTTTGGAGAAACAACAAATGGACGTTTTAAATTACTACTATGAGATTAGAGAACAAGAATTAAATCAGGAAATTGATGCATTAAATAGAAAGAAAAATTTAATTAATGAATTACAAAAACAATTGAAAGTGGGAACCAACATGGAAAAATATAATGTTGTACTAAAAACAATTCCTGCAAGAACCGTAGCCAGCGTAAGAAAAGTGATGTCAAATTTTGAAGAGGAAGGGAGGCTGTGGGGGATTCTTGGAGCAGAAATGCAAAAACAAGGAGTGATTCCGCTTCCTGGATCACTGCCGACAAGTCTGTATCATGACAAAGAATATCGGGAAACAGATGTTGATGTTGAGGTTCAAGTAGCTGTTGCTGCCGGTCGTCAAGATACAGATGAAATCAAATTCTATGATGCGTCGGAAGTAACAATAGCTTCAGTCACATTTAATGGCAGCTTTGAACAAATGCCTCAAGTTACCCAGGCTATTGCGGTCTGGATTGAAACGAATCAATACAAGGTATCTGGACCAATGATTAATCGCTCCCATGTTTCTCCAGGACAAGATCCAAACCCAGAAAACTGGATTACGGAAGCTTCCTTTGTGGTTGAGCCAATACAATGAAAATAATAAATAAGAGAATGAACTGAGAGGAATTTCCTTTCAGTTCTTTTTTTGTTTTCGTAAATAAACGTCGTGCGATTTTAAAGCTTACCGCTTCAAAATAATCAACTTAATGTAGTATTTAGAGATTAAATTTATCTTAGAAACCAAAATAAATAAACAGTACAAATAATTTGATTTATTTGAATTAAAAGAAATAAAGTTTAGTTTATTTTTCTTTTTTGTCAGTAAAAGTAAAGAAAATTGTTGATTAGTAAGGTCTATTATATCGAAAATTCTTTTATTTTAAATATTCATTATTTAATAGCGACTCTTAAATGAGCTGTATAGTAGCTTAAAGATGATAATAATCTTTGTTATTGCGCTTTATTTCTTTCTATCAGATTTTTGTTCATTTGATTTTCTCATTTATTTTGATTTTTTATTAAAAAGGTGAGAGAAAAACAATCATAAACCATCTAGACTTTAAAAAAGTTTTGATATAAAATTAATTTGGATTTAAAAATTTAAATATTTTTTTAATAATACAAATTATTATTTCTTAAAGTAATGATTTTATGAAAAATCAAAGTTGTTCTAATTCATTTAGATTTTTGCATGTTTTTAAGAAATAATAGTTGTGTTTGAATAAACGGATACATAATTTTCATTTAACTATCAAGAAAAATGCTTTTGAGGAGGTAATCATGATCAAAACAAGTGTGAATACGGGTATTATTGCATTGTCAGCAGATCTTGCTGAACCTTATTCAGAAGAACTGAAGAAGAATGATATCAATGTAGTACCGTTAACAATGGAAAATTTCGAACGATACATAGATCAGCTGGATGCAGTGATCATTAGGGAAAATCCGCAAGAAGATGTCAGCTACACTTGTCAGCTGCTAGTCAAAATCAGAGAGAGTTCAGATGCATTTGTTTGGGTGTTTTCATCAAGCTCTCCTAATTTAATGAAGGTTGTCTATCTTCAGCTGGGGGCTGTAGGCGTGATTTCCGAGGATTGCAAAGCGGATGAGCTGCAGCTGATAATTTCAAATAGTGTATCGAAGAAAAAACGACAAGGCAGTGTTACAAGAGAAAGTCGAACAGTTTTTAAAGAAGATAAGAAGAAAGTGATTGTTGAACTGCTTGCTAGAAACTCTAGTGTGAAAATCAATGGGCAAAAGGAAATTCCGCTGACTAAGCTTGAATACAAGGCTTTAGAATTTCTATATAAAAATGCAAATACAGCAGTAACATATAAAGAAATTTTTGAAAGTGTCTGGAAAGAGCCTTTTAATGGTAAAAACTATCGTGTGGCTAACTTGATTTTTCATTTGCGTGAAAAAATTGAGAATGAAACCGGCAAGATTAAATTGATTCAGACAGTACGATCAAAGGGCTACATGCTACTTAATTAAAGGTTGTTATAACGGTTTTTGGATAAAGCAAGCAGAACTAAAGGAGTATTACGGGTGACCTAAAACAGGTTTCATTTTCTGACAAAGGATAAATGACAGAAGGAAAACACAATATGAATTTCTGAGTTTATCACTATTTGGAAGGAATTTGAAATAAATCTGTCTATTTATTTAGACAACTATTTTTAGAGGAAAGGAGGAAGAAAATGAAATTCGGAAAAAGTTCTTATATAGCTGAACATTTTGTAAAACTAGTAGGAATCGTCGTTTTTTCATTTTGCTTTAGCTTTATAGGAGCAGAAAAAGCTCAGGCAGCGCCTGCTGATGTGAATGATTGGGGAGGCTTTGTTAATGCGCTGCAAGATCCAAATGTTTCAGAAATTAATTTAAGTGGATCATTTGCTAAAACAACAACTGCTCCAGGAAGTATTTCCAGAGATATCACAATTAATGGGAATGGATTTTCAATTAATTTTGGTACAGGAACACCGAATGGGGTGATTTTAGGCAGCGTTGGTCAAACTACTACTTTAACATTGAATAATGTAGATATTCATAAGTACACAACACCGGGAACAGCAACTTTTTCAGGTGATGGAGCAAACTGGATTATCAATGTGAATAATGTTACGACTGGTACTCAGACTACAGCTGCACAGAGCGGACTGATTGATGCGGTAGGTGCAACAGTTAATATTAGTGGAACAAATAATAAGTTTCGTATGTATTCAGCAGCTGATTTATCTCATATCAAAGCGAAAGCGTTGAATATTGCGGATGGTGCGAACGTTACATTTGCACAATCTAATTATCGGTCATCGATTTTTACCGGAGAGACAGTCGTGGTTGGGAAAAATGCAGTTGTCGATATGGGTCTATGGACTACAAATGGTACAGCGTCAGCCAATGATTATGGGTTCAACGCCTCTACTAGTGTGCTTCTTGATGAAGGTTCAACCGTAAAAACTGGTGCGATTTCTGGAAACTATTCCAAGATTATCAATACAGGTACTTTTACAGCCAAAACAGGTTCGCTTCTAGAAGCCACAACATCATCTACCTATACAAGTATTATTACTGCATCAGGAGATGTTGTGTTGGAAACTGGTGCTACTGTTAAAGCAACAAGTAGTGGAACAAATAATACGCAAATTAATGCAAGTGGATATGTGAATGTAGCTAGCGGAGCAAATTTGAATTTAAGAGCTAGTGCAGTAAATGTAGTTCAAGTGCAGTCTGGTGCTCCAGAATTTGTAGTCAAAAAAGATGCAGTAATTGATGTTTTAAATACTGCAGATGGTACAGCAGCTAACAACACTGGAACTCGTTCGTTTGTAGTAAATAATTTTGTTGTAGAACCGGATGCCGTTTTTTCTATGGAAAATCCATCTGGTGGTGGCGAATTAGTATACGCAACTGGACTGACAATTGGTGAACGGGCAACAGTTTCTTTTATCAAGAAAAATGCTACTAATACGTCTGTTTCTGTATTGCATCTTATTAACAATGCATCTGTAGAAGTAAAAGAAGAGGCATTGTTAACGGTAACTAACGCTGGGATACTAAATGGATCGGTAGATAATGATCGTCATTCCTATGGTTTCTATGATAGTATCGGTAGCTTTGTAATTGCACCAAATGCAACAGTTAACATCGATACGTATGGTATGGGAATACGAGTATTAGATGGTGTTGATTTTAGAATGACCGGCGGTGCAGAGTTGAATGCTCACTCAGATACTCGTGAGGCACTAGCTCTGTGTACTGACTTTGGGAGTGGTGCAAACTATTTCCCATCAACGGTTGAAATGTCTGGACAAGGAACGAAGATTAACCTAACGTCAGATAATTCAAGTTTCTCGACTGAAGAAGGTGCAACTATGCGTGTTCAAGGTCATGGTTCTAAATTCACGTTGACAGATGGTGCAGAGCTGTATACATCTAATAAGTTCTCATCTGGTATGCAGATGCAGTCTCTTGGTGGTGAGTTCAATGTATCAAATGGAGCAAAAATGCATGTTGTCAAAGATGCTACAACTGTTGGCGATTATCCGTTAGGTGCAGCTTTACGCTTCCGTTATTTTGGGGAACAAACATTTAATATTGACAATGGTGAAGTACTCGTTGAATCAAGAGGTACAACAAGTAACGCAGTTCGTATGTTTTCGAATAAAAATCAGATTAATGTGACAAATGGCGGACGGTTCGTTGTGAAAAATTATGGAAATGGTTCTAGTGCTACTAATGGAGGAAACTCTGGTAAAGGTGGTATAGGATATGATGCTGGGTCTTCAGACACTCAAGGATTTAAGCTTGAGGGGAAGAATAGCTCTGTTGATATCTTTGCTGCAGAAGGACCAGCTATTTACGCAGATACACAATTAACTGCAATAGTAGGTAAAGATACTGTTTTTGAAGTAGATGGTACGACTTCAGGTGCAGGATATGGCGGAGCGATTCGTTCATCAAGTAGCTTAACGTTTGAGTTAGACGCACCAAGATATTTCGATATGAGGAACAGTCGAGTAGGAGGAGGATACACACTCAGTGCAAATTCTTCTTCGAAAATGACTTCAAAAAATTCTGACTTATCTGTATGGAAAGTTGGAAGTAATTTAGAAGGAAATCCTTATAAAACATGGTCTATCTTTGACTATGTATTGTCAAACTCAAACTTTTCAAGAATTGACAGTACAAACATTCCAACAGAATTTAATACAAGTGCAACTTCATATGGAGCAAATGGTGCAACTGATTATTCTCGTATGAGTGCCAATAACGCTGCTGCTGTGATTGATGAAATTCGTATTCCAACTAATGCAGACAAATATATCTATGGTCATGCATCTGTACCGGAAGGCTATGACGACGCTCGTGATGCCTGGACGGATGAAGTATATATGGATGTAGTTGTGAAAAATGCAGATGGGACACCAGCATTTACAAAGACAGGAGTTACTATTGGTAAGGATGATACAAGTCCTGGTTTATCAGTTTATGGTGAAGCAGCCCGTGGCGGGATGTTTGTTATTCCGGTTCCTAATGACGTGTTTATGACCGAAGGTATGACTGTGGAAGTAGTTGCTGCATGGCGTGGTGGAGCCGATTCAACTTCTAATCGTGTTCACGTAAGTGAACCAGAAGACTTAAAGGCTGGCATTGTTACAACAATCGATGTCACACCGCCGACTCAGGCAGTTTCAACTGAAAATGTAACCAATGCAACTAAACAGCTGAAAGGGACCAGCGATGAAGACGGCGCGAAAGTGTTCGTTAAAGTCAATGGAAGCTGGTTGAAGGATGATGCAAATCAAATCGTCTCAACAACTGTTTCCGGCGGTGCTTGGACGCTTAACTTGCCACGCTACATTAATAAAACGGATAAGGTTGATATCTATTTGAAAGATACAACAGAGATCAATCCTGAACCAACATACACATTGCCGGTAACCTACACACAAGAGCCAGATGGCGTTTATGGGAATATCAACGAAGAAGTAGATGGCTACGATTCTTATGTTGGCTACCATGATGCAGTCAAGGTTGGCAATGTAGATGACCGTTTCGATGAAGCATTGCGGAAAATTACAGCCGATGTCTTACCAGATAATCCTGATTTGAAGAAATCAGTAGTATCAAGTGGCGGCGCGACTACTTCTGTTGGCGATGAACTAACCTACACTTTAACGGTGAAAAATGATAAAGCTGATTCTGAAGACTGGACAGGTGTTGTGTTGGAAGACACACTAGCAGCTGGAATGGAATTCGACTCAACGGATCATGGCATCACTATTAAACAAACAGATGCAGGTGGAACGGTTACAGATGTTCCATTACAGCCTGATACTTTCACGTATGAACCAAGTACGCGCGTATTGTCAATCAAAGTTGGAGATATTCCTGCTCTTTACAGTTATACAGTGACCTTTAAAACCACCGTTAATAACAGTAAAGTTGGCGTGGATATTAAGAATACAGCGGACGCAAATGGTTATTCACCGCAGGAAGACAATAATCCATTTATTCCTGGACCAATCAATCCAGCGGGACCATTTAAGCCAATTACTGTGACATCCAATGAAATTGGCGTGCCAGGTGGTGAAATCCACGGAACCCTACAGTTAATTTCTGCACCAACTTCTCTTGAGTTTGGTTCACAGAAAGAAAACTTAAACGGAAAGACTCGTGTAGAAAAACCAACGGTTGTTGGTTCACCTTTAGTGGTATCGGATAATCGCGGGAACCTGGATCAATGGAAAATGTTAGCGACATTAACGACACCATTTACTAATGGGAGTCAAGTGTTGCCTAATGCGTTGAAATACAAAGCAGGCAATAATGAATACACCTTAACAGGTGTGGCGCAAGAAATCTTGATTCATACCCACAATTTACCGGGAGACTACGATATTACTCAAAATGAGTGGACGGCCAAAGGAGACGGCTTTGTCTTTGAAGTGCCGGCTGGAAGTATTAAAAAGCTGGGGAGCTATCAAGCAAAACTATTATTCACACTTACGGATGCAAAATAACAATGGAGGAATGAACAAATGAAAAAAGCAACCTATTTTGTCATTGCTTCTATTGTACTCGGACTATTTTCTGTTACTGCAGGAAAGTCTGCAGAGGCAAGTGAGGTTAATGGCGGAGCTGTTCAGACAACGGGAGTCGTTGGCTTTTACGATGATAGTACAGAACCGTCATCCAGCTCTAGTTCCAGTACAAGTACAAGCAGTACACCTGCTCCTGTACAAAAGCCGACTGGTAAATATCCTTCAACAGGGGAACTGGTGAAAACCAGCTTATCTATTGCAGGGGCGGTTGTAGTCGGAATGGTACTACTATTTTTCTGGATGAAACGTAGAGAAAACAAGCGTAAGGAGGAAAACTGATTATGAAACATGTGGCAGCTTTTTCCGCGATACTTACGATTCTATTTCTAAGTATTTATCCATCTGATCAGGTATTTGCTGAAAATTCCGGAGATGGGAACGCAGTGGTGGACTTAACCTTGAATGAGGAAGAAGGCATCCGCGATCCGGAAAACCCAGGAACAATTGTTGATCCGGGAGAAACGCCAAGTACATCTGGCAAGCTGAGACTGGACTTTGTTCCTCAGTTGAATTTCGGACAGTATAAGCGTTCTGACAAGGATCAGCTTTACCCCGTCAATGGGCAGCTGTTTTTGGATGAGACCAGTGCCAGAGGCACATTCATTCAGGTGGCTGACTTTCGAGGGGGCGCTCAAGGCTGGGCGTTGCAGGTTCGTCAGGAAACGCAGTTCAAAAACGATCAGACAACCAATACGCAATTGAATGGTGCGGTAATATCCTTTGATAAATCCTGGACAAATTCTGTTTCAGGACTGGATAATGCCCCCACTGTCTCTAAAGATATTATTCGCCTGAGCAACATTGGCGATACCTATAATCTGGCTGAAGCGAAGCCTGGAACCGGCAACGGTATTTGGAGCATCGCGTTTGGCGCCTCGGCAGACAATGCCGCTGGGGCTCCAGCCACCTTGTCACCGCGAATGCAGGAGGGCAAGGCAGTAACAGATCCGGTATTTAATAATCAACAGACGTACGAAAACATTGCGGTACAACTATCTGTTCCCGGAGGAACCAAAAAAGATCCGGTGAACTACTCAACGGTGCTAACTTGGATATTAGCCGAGTTACCATAAATCACACACACACAAACTTAGGAGGAAACACAACATGAAATTAACACGTAAAGTATTAAGCGCAGCACTATTGGCAGGACTAGGGGTAGCACTTGTTGCACCAAACGCAGTAAAGGCCGTTGATGACGTAAAAGACAGCAACGCAGATATCGAGTTCACTAAGAATACAACACCTGATCCATCTCTTACACCACCAACAACTGATGATACTGAACCGATGACACTAACTTCTTACTCAGTAGATGAGTTTGGTATTCGTGCGGTTACACCATTAGACTTCGACAAGCACGCTGCAACAGTAGGTGTTAGCGGAGAATACTGGGCATTACCATACAAAGATGGCGGAAGAGAAATCGAAAACTTTGTTGCAATCAAAGACATTCGTTCTACTTTGGATCAAAAATGGAAATTAAGCGCTCGTTTGAAAGAGCAATTCAAAGGTAACGTAAGCGGAACTGATGTTTACCTTGATGGTTCAACAATCACATACAAAAACATGAACTTGGCTGCTGATGGTGTAGATCCATCATTACAACCAACAGCTATGATTTTTGGTGATAGCACTGGTACACAAGTATTAAGCGAAAGCGCTGGAACTGTGCCATTTGCACAAAATACTGAAGAAGACAAAGGTAAAGGCTACTACTTCCTTACATTTGGTGACGATGCTGCAACTGATCCATTACAAAAACCTGAAAAGTCTATCAAAATGAACATCCTTAGCAGCACAAACATCTTCAACACAAAATACACTGCAACAATCGAATGGAAATTAGAAGATACTCTATAATCTGAAATAGAGCAATCGGTAAAGCGCCGGTTCACTTGAATCGGCGCTTTGCTTTTATGTAAACATACCCGTAAAGGAGAGGTCCCGTGAAAAACAAAGGAAGAGCATTCTTTTTACTATACATATTTATTACAACAATTGTGGTTTCATTCATCCCAGTACAAGCAGAAGCATCACAAGACGGCATGGGGTTCACCTATAACGTAGTGAAGCCTGAGAATCAGATTGGTACTGCTGGTTATTTTGATTTGAAAATGACTCCTGGCCAAAAACAAACGGTGCAAATTGAACTATCCAATAGCGGACAGGAAGAAATTACAGTAGGTGTCTCACTGAATAGTGCCAAAACTAACGCCAACGGCGTTATTGAATATGGCCCGACAGCAATTGAAAATGATGCATCGCTAAAATATGACTTTGTCGATGTGGTGAAAGCACCAACTGAGGTAGTCATTCCACCAGCCTCAGTTGTGGCGCTGAATCTGGATATTAGTATGCCGGAGGAAGAGTTTAACGGGCATATTTCCGGAGGAATTCAGCTAAAGAAAGTAAGCACAGAAGAAGTAGATGAAACAGAAAAGACTGGTGTCATTAATGAATATGCCTTTTTAGTCGGCATGTTATTGAGTGAAACAGATACACCCGTTGAACCAGATTTAAGCTTCAATAAAGTCTATGCTGGACTATTCAATTATAGAAATTCAGTCTATGTGAATTTTTCAAATGTTCAGTCAGCGTATCTTGAAGAGGCGACAACAGATGTTCAAATCACCAAAAAAGGGGAAGAAGAAGTCCTGTATGACACCAAAAAAGCGGGCATGCGGATGGCCCCTAACTCACTGATTGATTTTCCAGTTGAAATGAATGGAGACCGCATGGTGGCAGGCGACTATACGGCTCATATTGTAGTGTCTGCTGGTGAAAAGAAATGGGAGTGGACGGAAGATTTCACGATTACCAATGAAGAGGCAGACAAATTCAACTCTCAGGATGTGGCGTTAACACAGGAACGGGGAATTGACTGGAAGCTAATTGTGCTGATTGTGGGCGCTGTCTTTCTAGTTGTGTTACTCATCTTCTTGGTGATTCATTTTGTGCGTAAGAACAAAAAGTCAAAGAAGAAAAAAGCAGTAAAAAGAAAGAAAAAATAAAGAACGATAAAGAGAGGATAGGGTAAAATGAGTGTTTTGGATATGTCTTTTATTGGGTTATTATCTAGTGCTATCCTCTTTTTGTTATTCAGTTTCCTTTATCTGTTCGTCAGCCTGTCGACAGGTAAGAAAATCAAGGCCTTGAAAGGGCGAAAAGTTAAGAATAAGAAAAAGCGGAAAAAGCTTATTCGTGCTCGGAAGAAGCTAGAGAAAAAAAGAAAGAATCAATTAATGGGTGTAGTTATTTGTCTGCTTGTTGGTGTATCTAGCGGTGCTGGTGCGTTTTATGCCCGTTATTATCAGCTAACCAATTTGACAGCTGATGATGCTTCGGCACTTGCGAAAAGCTACTATTTAATTGATGAAATGGACAAGCAGCTGGAATCTGTGGAAAACGGAGCAGGTGCTGAAAAGACGGTAAAGAATTTGAAGGATTTAACGTCGCAATTAGGAAGCGTCACTGTTCGAATTGCTTCAGAAGGATTGTCGGAGGATGGACAGAAGCTGCTTAATCGGCATTTCTCGATGTTAAAGAATTTAGCGGTAAATATTAGTACCTTAAGCAGTGAGAATCTGGAAAATGCCGAAAAACGGGGAGAGTACCGCAGCGACATTGAAAAGGTGAAGGAACACGAGCAAAAGGTATTTAAAAACTTCGGTATTAATGAATCTTCGCTGAAACAGAAGTAGTAGTGGTGCATGTAGATGAAAGAAGAAAAAGTAAAAAAAAGAACAAAGAAACGCTCGTCTCTACCTGGTAATACTTCATCTGTTAGGAAAAAACGACGAAAAAAAACGATTGAAAAAAATAAAATCAGCGAAAAAAGGGAAGTCTCTACCACTAAAAAGAGCGATAATACAAGGCAGAACGCTTCTCCAAATGGTAAAGCTGCATCAGGAAAGAAGAAGCAGGGAAATCGTAAAGCTGTGGCTGGTAAGCGTAAAGGTACGAATCGAAAGAAAAGTCTGCATAAGAAGAAAAAGGGACATTCGCTGTTTAAGGACGTACTGCTTGCTTTCGCTATCACTACATTACTATTTACTATTGTTATTGGTACTAGTTTTCGTTTTCCGAAAATGACGGGCTATTCAATGGCGATCACAGTTAATGACAATGACCGACTAATTGTGAATAAGTGGAAAGGCATCAAGCGTTTCCGCCTAGTTTATTTTAAAGATCCTAAAACGGGAGAGAAAAGTATTAAACGGGTAATTGGTCTCCCGGGAGAACATGTGGCCTATAAAAATGATGAACTGTTTATTAATGATAAACTGGTTCCTGAGCGTTTTCTGGAAGCAATTGTAGCAGAGGCCAAATCTGGCGGGTATATCCTCACAGAGGATTTTACGCTGCAGCAGATTTCAAAGCAGCTATCAATTCCAAAAGACCAGTATCTTGTTTTAGGGGACAATCGAAAATACTCAGTGGATAGCAGAAATTACGGATTAATTAATAAAAAGGATATTATTGGAGTCGTTGAGCTAAGGCTACTGCCATTTCATACAGCGAGATACTTCTAGAGGGAAAAACAAGAGGGCAAAAAAATGACAGAAAAGAAAAAAACAACCAAACATAGAACAACTGAATCACCAGATAGAAAGCGTCCCTTTGTTTTCCGGGGAAAGGAGCCTCATCAGATACTTAAGAATGTTTTCTTCTTATTCTTTGTGATTGGCGCCTTTCTTTTTTTTATCTACATAGGGACCCATGTGGTGAGTGGTGAATCGATGGCACCGACATTCGCAAACGGTGACCGTGTGTTTGTCCGAAAAGGAGCAGCACCTGAGCGCTATGCGATTATCACCTTCCACCCGGAAGAGGAGAAGAACGAGACTTACGTCAAACGAGTCATTGGGATGCCTGGTGATGTTATTTGGCTGGAGGAGAACAAGCTGTTCATTAATCATCAAATGAAGACGAACAACCCTGTCGCCAGCAATACGGACAAGCGGGCCATTGATCTGCCGGATGGAACAGTAAAAGTTAATATTACAGTAGACGTTGAAGCGCAGCTCAAAAACATGAAAACTATTCCTGCCGGGCACTATTTTGTCTTGGGAGACAACCGTAATCATTCCACTGATAGCCGTTGGTTAGGCTTAATCAAAGACGAACAAATCGAAGGGGTTGTTGTTTTCCGTTATTTTCCGTTTACTAAACTAGGCGGCGTTCGTTAGTGAGAAAGAATAAGAAAAAATGAGGAGCAAGTACATATGAAAATATTAAGACAAAACAGAAAGGTTCTTGCCTTTGGAGCAGCGAGTGTACTGCTTCCTGTTTTCATTATGGCAATCTGTTATTACTTAAATGGTATTTACTACGGAAGTGATCGGACCGTGCTGGCAAGTGATGCTTTAGTTCAATACTCGAATTTTCATGCCACGATGAACAACGTTCTTCATGGCAAGCAAGATCTTTTTTATACCTGGAGCGGCTCTTTAGGACTGAACTTTTGGGCGCTGTCTGCGTACTATCTAAATGGAATTTTTACTCCGTTAGTTTATTTCTTTGATAATATCAATATGCCGGATGCCTTGTATGTAATTACGTTAGTGAAGTTTGGTGCAGTGGGCGGTTCTTTCTGGTTTTTTGCTAGGAAGACCTTTAAGCTATCTGAGTGGCTCTATCTTGCTATGAGTGTCTGTTATGCTTTGATGAGCTATGCAACGGCGTATTCTGAAGTGATTATGTGGCTGGATCCCTTAGTATATCTACCACTGATTTTCTTAGGAATTCATCGATTAATGGATGAAAAACGTCCGGCATTATTATTTTTCAGTTATTTACTGCTGTTTTTATCGAACTTTTATATGGCCTTTATGATTGGAGTTTTCAGCTTCCTGTACTTTTTCTGTCGACTGTTAACTGATCATAAACGCTATGTTTCCCGAATTGGTTCGTATTTACTTACATCTATCCTAGCTGGTTTGGCTTCGATGGTAACAATTTTACCTACAATTCTAGATTTAAGCAGTAATGGAGAGAGTTTGGATAGTTTATCTGCCTTCTGGCAACGGAATACAGGGGCTTGGGATTTGATTACTAAAAGTATGGTTGGTGTTTATGATACAAGTAAGTATGCCAGTGCGCCGTTTATCTATATTGGTTTGTTCCCTTTACTCTTTTGCTTATGGTATTTTATCTCTAAAAAAATTCCTTTACTTAATAAACTGCTGTATGGTTCGTTATTTGTTCTGTTGGTTGCTAGTGTCTATATCTCCCCACTAAACCTTTTCTGGCATGGTCTACATAGTCCAAATATGTTCTTGTATCGTTTCAGCTTCCTATTCTCTTTCTTAATCATTTTACTAGCAGGTTATGGACTAGAGATATTTGAGAAGGAGGATGTTGATCGTTTTTCTACAAGCTTATTAGTGGTAATCGGAATATTTTTAGCGGCTTATTTTTTAGTTAATCGCAGACGTTACGGCTATTTGACACCAGAGTCGCTGATATTCACCATGGTATATCTTATTCTTTATCTAGTTTTATGGATAGGTATCCAAAAGGGAAAAGGGCAATCCTTGATATTTGCACTGTTGTGTCTGGTTATGCTTACAGAAACGGGTGTGAATGCGTACTATATGGTTGACGGTATTCGTTCAGACTGGGGTTATGCTGCTCGAACAGCTTATACCAAGAATTATGAAAATATTGATCAGCTTGTTACTCAGACCAAGGAAAGCAACGATCAGTTTTACCGTATGGAAAATCTGACTGGTATGTTTAATGACAGCTTTAAATATGGCTACAGCGGTGTAACAATGTTTTCATCTATTCGAAACCGACACTCTTCTCAATACTTAGATCAGCTGGGGTATCGGTCGAATGGAACCAATCTAAATATTAAATATCAAAATAATACACTGGTGATGGATGCTTTAATAGGAATTAAATATAACCTTTCAGCAGAACGGATTAGCAAGTTTGGCTTCAAAGAGGTTGGTAAATCCGGGAACTATCGTCTATATGAAAATCAATATGCCCTGCCGTTGGGTATGCTTACGGATGAGGGCATTTATGAAAAAGATGCCGTGGCAAATCAGACCGAATTGCTTCGTTATCTATCAGAGGAAGAAAACAGTGTCTTTAAAGTTGCGGAAATTGAACAGACTAAGTTGGAAAACGGTATAATGAATCGAAATGGAGAAGAGGTACAATATGTTCGTGAAAGTGCTTCTGCACCGTTAATTATTAGTTGGGAAGTAGAGGTGCCAGCTAAAACACAAGCCTACATCAGTCTGATGCCTACGACTCTTGGTACTTACAATCGTGGAACTATCAAGGTGACGGTTGGCAGTCGCACTCTTTCAGGTGATTTGCTTTCAGATGGTCAGTATTACGATTTGGGCTACTACGAAGAAGCCAAAACGGTTAAGGTGAAGGCGTCTATTACGAATGAAGAAAGCTCTACCGTTCGCATGTTTAAGCCAGATGCTCTATTGCTAGACACTGATCAATTTGATCAGATGATGGAGAAAATTCAACAGAAGAGTGTAAACTTTAAGGTTGACGGCCGTACAGCAGAAGCCACCGTTGAGTTGGCAGAGAATCAGGTCATCTTAACGACAATTCCTTACGATAAAGGCTGGAGTGCTTATATTGATGGGAAAAAAGTAGAAATTCCGACCTTTAAGGAGGCACTGCTGACCCTTCCTGTAGAAAAAGGGACCCATACGATTAAGTTTGTCTACTTCCCTCAGGGACTAAAACTAGGGATTGGCTTATTTGTAGGAAGTAGTGGTGTGTTCGTGTTCTATCTACTTTATTTAAGAAAACAGAAAAATGAGGGGAACTAATATGAAAAAAATAATCAGCGGTCTTGTACTACTTGTTGTTTTTCTTGGCGGATGTTCCGCTAAGCTCTCTGAGGAAAAGGAAGCTTTTTCAGATAAAGGAGTTTCCTATGATATCCAGCTGATTAGCGGCTGGGAGCTGGATCCGAATCCAGTGGAAAAATACGGACAAAGCGCAGTAATCGGCGCTAGTGATACTAATAGTAATTCTTTTATGTTTGTCAGCACCAGTCGTTTAGATGAGACGGATATGAAAACCTTCGCTAAAGAAAGGCGCAAGGAACTGGCAAAAACCTACGGCTATGATGATGCAGAAGATATGTATATGAAGACCTTGGAATGGGGCGGGAAAGAAGCCTATAAATATACAGCTTTTACCAAGTTCAGCAAGATAGAGGTGTGGGCGCATATTTACTACCTGCAGACAGATGATACCATGGTCCAAATTGTTTATTATTCTGCCGATGACGGCGGCTATAAGAAGCGTTCAAAAATCATTGAAGAATCCGTTCTCTCTTTAGAGCAGACGGATGTTGATCCTGACTGGCAGGAAGAGACAGAGGAAACAACAGAAGAAGAAACAGAAGGTATCGGTGTGAAAAATGAGCAAGTGGCGTTTGACATTCGCGGATTCCAGAAGGCAAAGGATGCTGATGGCAACCAGTTGATTGTGATTCGCTACAAAATGAAGAATTTAGGCGAGACGGCAATCTTACCGGAAGTCTTTGATAAGAGCACCGTTCTAACGCAAAATGAGAAAACTTTAACATCAACTGAACTGCCTGAATCGGAGAGTGAAAATGAAGCAGGCGATTTATGGAAAAAAAGAGAGAAGCAGATCGAACCAGGGAAGAGCGGAGAAACGGTTAGTGTTTACCGATTAGATAATGAAACAGACGTGGTAACGCTGACCTTCACAGAAACAGAATTCCCAAATCAGGATCCTGTTACACTAGACTTATCACTACTTTAAAAATAGAAGGAGAAAGTATATGAAAAAACTAATTCCTATTCTGGTGCTAGGCTGTCTATTGGCAGTTGGCTGTGGAAAAAAAGAGGATTCGACATTAGCTAATCTTTCTAGTGAGGATAAAGCTATCGTTTGGGAAGAGAAGAGAGAAAAATGGTTTGGCAAATTTGATTATCTTGAGATTAATCAAACAGAAGCCAAAGAACTGATGACTGATAAATTTAAGGTGAAAATTCCTGATCTTTATGAGGGAGCAGAAGCGGTCTTTGATGAGCAGCTAAAGAGCAGCGAAACAACAAAAGAAGCCCCTGTATGCGAAATTGTCTCTACCGGAAATACGTTAAGGTTTACAACAGCCTACCCTTATAAATGGGCAGGTGGAAAATATTACGCCTATGGAAAAGTAGAGTTAAGCTACGAGTGGGATTCAGAAAACGAAAAAGCGTATTTAAGGTATCAAGAAGCCAAGCTATATCATTATTCAGAAGATGGCAAGCTCTACATGGCTGAACCGCTGAAAGCAGTCGAAGATTTTGCCAAGTTGGTGAAAGTAGAGGATATTGAAGAGAAACTGAAAAACTTTAAATCAGATTATGAAAAAGCTGCTGAAGGTACCTTGTATTTTGAGCAAAGGCTAGATGATCCAATTAGTAGAAATATTAATATAATATTTAACAACAAAGGTAACATAGAAAGTATTGTATTAGCTATAAATGATAATAGAATAATGTAAGTTGAAAGTGAGTGGGACAATAATCAGATTTTCTTCAGACTATTGTCCCACTCACTTTCCTACGATTAGTCAAGAGGAAAATAGAAAAATAATTTTTGTAGATCATCGTTCAACGAGAACTAGTCCAATGAAGAGTAAACCAAATAACCCAGGTGAATCGCTGAAATTTTTACCTGGGCTGTGATGAGTAACCTCTTGCCTGCGCCGGCTGTTATCGTCAAAAATCTTTATCCGGCTGACCATTTTGGTGGCTTTTCATTATTCTAAACTCAGCCATAAAGCGGGACGTATGCCGCCGCTGTTATCTCCGGTTAATGGATGACAGTCTTGACTGTTGTAGTTAAAGGTACCATTGCCTTGAATGCCAATAGTGCCGTTGCCCCAGATGTAAACAGCTCTCCGCTTGTCACGGCCGGTTGAGCGAAGCCACCACCACCAGCTGTAGCCGTCAAGCTGCGCTCTTCTATTGACGCTGTTTTCATCTTTTCTTTGAAACCAGTATTTTTGATTCTTTCCCGGATGATAGAGCAATTTACTGCTGTTGCCAAAATAATAACAAGCGGCTTCTTCAAGGCTCAGCAAGAAAATTTTGTCTTCCGTATCCTCTCCGCCTGTGGTGCCATACCACTGATTGATTGGATTTTTATTGGTTACTGCGGCAATTCTAGCTTGATCAGCTGCATTAAATTGGTGCAGAAATTCAGTATTTAAGTACTTTCTTAATGCACAAGTTTCCCATGTAACATCTTCAGCCTTATCATGAAAGGCCTGTTGTCCCACCATATCTTCTGCCAGCAGCAAAGCATGCTCATTTTTTATGTCAAGCACTCGCCATTGATAGCTGCCGAATACAGTTTTATCACCGATTTTCATTATTTATCCCCCTTTAATACAAGAAATACACGATTGATTTTTAATGGATACATTCATTGTACTAAAGGAGCTATTCACCTGTCAGTAGTCAGAAGCAATTTTTGACAGTGTCAGGTGCGGTCTCCTGCTTTTTTGATAGCAACCCATATCTCCTGTCTGTCATTTTGCATATAGCTTTCTATTACAGGGATATCGCACAATACATAATCAGAGCTTGGCAGCCACTCGCTATAGAATTGCTGATAGAGAAGCTGGGTGGCTTCCGGTAGTTTTCCGTTTGCTGTAATGATAATCCAGGTTGAAGCTGGAATGGTGACTTCCTCCATCCCTGCTAGTGGTGCAGCATAGCGTACATCAGGAGCGTCAACATAATTAGTAACGCCAGTCAAATAGTCAACAGTATTTTCTGAATCATGAATGCTTGATCCGATGAAGCCAGCAGGTCGATAATCCGTCTGCTTAAACAGTTCAATCAGCTGTTCTATTTGTTTGGAGCGCCATAGGGTTTCCCACACTTGGGGAACCGACTGATAAATGGTTTCTTTATCCAGCTTGTGGATAAATCCAGCTATTGAAAACTGCGGCCAGTCTTCAATAGAATAGTTCATATTAAAATCCCCCTTGACAGTCAATTCAAAATGCAATTTTGAGGTTGACCTTAAGGAATGAGGAGCCTTTCTTGCCTCGGAAGGAAGAACCCCGTGAAATTTTTTAAAGGCCCGGGCAAATGAATCCTGAGAATCATATCCGTAGCGGTTGGCAATTGTACCAATGGATTCTTTGGTATGCTGGACGGCGACACCAGCTTTGGTCAGGCGCCGTTCTCTAATATAAGAGCTTAATGATTTGTCGGCAATATAAGAGAACATTCGCTGAAAATTATAGATAGAACAATTAGCTAGTAGTGCGATTTCGTCATTATTGATATCCCCTTCAAGGTTTGCTTCGATGTATTCGATTACCTCGTTGATTTGTTTCATCCAATTCATAAGTAATTATCTCCTTTTTTAGTATCCACATCATATCATAATTCGTAAGGGAATCATTCGACTTTTTATGTCGGATATTATCGAAAAGGTCAAAAATTGCCATACAAAAAAGTTGAAGACTGCAAATGAAAAATAGAAATATAATCAGTTGAGATGACAGGAATGCTTTTTGTTTTTGATAACAGGAATGTGTTAAAATAGACAATAGAGCTAAAGAAAGAAATTGGCTGCTAAGATGTACAGAAGCACTCAGAAGGCGGCTGATTTTTTTATTTTTATGAGAAAAGAGTATAGAGTGCTGATTTTGTTTGAGAAGAAAAGATTGAATTCTTATTATAAAAGATAAAAATGTACTGCGCTGCTGTGCAGTCAGATGGAGGAGGAGAAAGATGCAGTCTGTTATCTTTGATTTTAATGGAACCTTATTTAGTGATTCCTATTTACATGAGGAAGCATGGCAGCAGTTTATTCAAGAGCTGATTGGGCGTAAATTTTCCCAAGAGGAATTTAGTCAGGTTCATGGTCGAACGAATCATTTGATTATAGAAGCAATCTTAGGAAAGCCGCTGACGAAAACAGAGGGCGAAGAATTATCTGACCGCAAAGAAGCACTTTACCGCGATTTGGTAGTGAAGGAAGAGCACCAACAGCTAATTCCAGGAGTGGTGGATTATTTTGAATTTTTGAAGGAGCATAACTTTCCTATGAATATTGCGACTGCTTCTCCCAAGGTCAATCTTGATTTTTATTTTGAGATTTTTCAACTGGATCGCTGGTTTGATTATAATCAGGTAGTTTATAATGATGGCATCTTGGAAAGCAAGCCGGCTCCGGATTTTTATATTCAAGCCGCTTTAAATATTAACGCATCGCCAAGTGAGATGATTATTTTTGAAGACTCGCTCATTGGATTGACTGGTGCGGCAAATGCTAAAGCAAAACATATTGTTGCGGTAGCTACTGACGAAAATCATAAGCAACTGGAAGAAACTGGGCTAGTTGACTTTGTTATTGATGATTTTAACGATCCACGGATTAAGGAAATTTTATTACGTTAACTTTTGTTGAATCTTGGACGTTTACTAATAGCAAATGCGAGCCAAAATAATGGAAGATAATTGCTTTAAACACTCGATATGAAAGGAAGTATAAAGAATTATGCAGTATCCTGAACCAATAGCCAGGTTGATTGAAAGCTACATGAAACTGCCGGGAATAGGGCAGAAAACAGCGACTCGATTGGCTTTTTATACAATAGATATGAAGGAAGAAGATGTTAATACGTTTGCAAAATCGCTCATTAGTGTGAAGCGTGATTTGCACTTCTGTAGTGTTTGCGGAAATATCACAGAGGAAGATCCCTGCGATATCTGCAAGGATACCACGAGAGATAGAAGTACGATTCTTGTAGTTGAAGAATCCAAGGATGTTATGGCAATGGAAAAAGTACGTGAATATCATGGACTATACCATGTGCTTCATGGTGTCTTGTCGCCAATGGAAGGAACTGGACCAGAAGATATTAATATTCCTTCGCTGATTCAACGGCTCCATGATGATGAGGTTCAAGAGGTCATTATTGCCACGAATGCGACAACTGAGGGAGAAGCTACGGCGATGTACCTGTCAAGACTAATTAAACCGGCAGGGATTAAAGTAACACGTCTGGCTCATGGGTTGTCTGTAGGCAGCGATATTGAGTATGCAGATGAGGTGACTTTGCTAAAAGCTGTAGAAGGCCGTAGAGAACTATGATTGGGATATTAGACAGAGGTGCCTTTTTCAAGTAAAATAAGAGTATTATAGAATATTGTAAAATAGTGAGCTAAAGAGAGTATGGAGGCACAAGAGTTTGCAGGGATTATTTATAACAATAGAGGGCCCGGATGGAGCCGGAAAAACAAGTGTTCTGGAGGAATTGTATCCAAGGCTGGCGTTGGCAGCTGAAACAAAAATAATAAAGACCAGAGAGCCGGGAGGAATTCCGATTGCAGAGCAAATCCGCCAGATTATTCTGGATCCGAAAAATGGAGAAATGGATGCACGGACTGAGGCACTGCTGTATGCAGCAGCTAGAAGACAGCATTTAGTTGAAAAAGTATTCCCGGCTCTTGAAGCAGGCAATATCGTTCTTTGTGACCGCTTCGTGGATAGCTCGCTGGCTTATCAAGGGGCAGGTAGAAAAATTGGGGTAGCTCCTATTTTAGCGATTAATGAGTTTGCAATCGAAGGAACAGTTCCTGATTTTACTGTTTATCTAGATGTAGACTCAGATACCGGATTGCGCAGGATTCAGAATCATCGGCAAAATCAGTATGACCGTCTGGATTCTGAAGGGCTCGAGTTTCACCAGCGCGTGCGACATGAGTATTTGAAGCTGGTTGAGGAGCATCCAGAGCGGATACAAAAAATTGATGCAAGAATGAGTTTAGAATCAGTAGTAGAACAAACGTTTCAGGCGATTATTAACCGCTATCCAAAACATTTTAGAAATTAGAAGGGTGATGTCAGATGAAAATTATTTTAGCAATTGTTCAAGACAAAGACAGCAACCGTTTAGCCAATGAGTTTATCGATGCCAACATCAGAGCAACGAAGCTTTCTTCAACGGGTGGCTTTCTAAAAGCAGGAAACAGCACATTTATTATTGGTATTGATGATGAGCGTCTGGATGAAGCGCTGGAACTGATTAAGCAGACCTGTCAGTCCCGTAAACAGTATGTATCTGCACCAGTGACTTTGGATCTTACAATGGAAGGACAAGTACCCTATCCAGTTGAAGTGGAAGTTGGGGGCGCAACAGTCTTTGTACTTCCAGTAGAAGGATTTCATCAATATTGATTATGAAAGAGTATCAGCAATTAGAACAACAGCAGCCTTTGCTGTATAAACAGCTGCAGAATAGTTTTAAGCATGGTCGAATCGCCCATGCTTATCTTTTTGAAGGAGATGCTGGAACGGGAAAGCGTGCATTTGCCTTGTGGCTGACAAAAAAAAATTTTTGTACCAACATTATTGAAGACAATCCCTGCAATCAATGCAGCAATTGTCTCAGAATCAACGCTGGTGAACATCCGGATGTTTTGTTAGTCGCTCCTGAGGGACAAACCATCAAGGTGGATCAAATTCGACAGCTTAAATCAGAGTACAGTAAGAGCGGAATTGAGACAAAGCAAAAAGTTTTTATCATTGAGCAGGCAGAGAAAATGAGTATTGGCGCTGCCAACAGTCTTTTGAAATTCTTAGAAGAGCCAGAAGGACAAGTCACTGCACTGTTAGAGACCGAATCGATTGGTAAGATTCTGCCGACGATTCAATCCCGTTGTCAGATTCTGCATTTTCAGCCGTTGGATGGGAAAAAAATGGTCGGTTTATTGAAAGCAGAAGGAGTCGGTGAAAAAACAGCTGTTCTTTTAGCTTCATTGACAAATAGTTTGGAGAAAGCAGTTGAAATCTCTCGGGATGAATGGTTTAATGAGGCTAGGGAAATCATTGAACAGTGGTTTGATTATCTTGTTAAGGACGACCTTCAGGCATTCATTTATGTTCAAAAGAGAATGCTGAAAGTCTTCAAAGAAAAAGAACAGCAAAAGCTGGGCTTTGATTTGCTGCTGGCGTATTATCGCGGGCAGCTGACAAAAATCCTGACTGAAAAGCGCTCAAAGACAGAAATCAGACAAACCGCTCAACGAGTAGAGCTGATTCTGGATGCCTATCGGAAATGGGAAGCCAATGTCAGCTGGCAAAGTGTTTGCGAGCAGCTGGTCATCCGAATGATTCACCCGAAACTATCTATAGGAGGATAATAATGGTTGAAGTAGTAGGCGTTCGTTTTAGAGAAGCCGGACATATATATTACTTTTCTCCTGGTAAGGCAGAGTATGTCTATGATGAAAAAGTCCTCGTAGAATCTCAACAGTCTAAGCAAATTGCTACTGTAGCTATACCTAAAAAATCTTTTGATCCTGAGGATCTTCCTGAGGAATTGAAGCCGATTTTAAATAAAGCCACTTCCAAAGATTTGGAGAAAGAGCAGAAAAACATTGACGATGCCGAAGCAGCTTTTTCAGTTGCTAAAGGAAAAATCAGTGAGCATAAACTGGAAATGAAGCTGATTCGTGTAGAATATACATTTGATCGAAGCAAAATGATTTTCTATTTTACTGCAGATGGCCGCATCGATTTCCGAGAACTCGTTAAGGATTTAGCGGCTATTTTCAGAACACGGATTGAGCTGCGTCAGATTGGTGTTAGAGATGAAGCGAAGATTCTTGGTGGAATCGGTCCGTGTGGTCGTCAGCTGTGCTGTTCAACGTTTCTGGGAGATTTCGTTCCTGTTTCGATTAAAATGGCTAAAGACCAGGGATTGTCGTTGAATCCAATCAAAATTTCTGGTTTGTGCGGACGTTTGATGTGCTGTTTGAAGTATGAGAACGATGAATATGAAGCAGCGAAGAAGGAGCTGCCGGATTATGGTACGGAAGTTTTGACGCCGGACGGTAAAGGAAAAGTTATTGGTCTGAATCTTTTAAGCAGAGTTATAAAAGTACGGTTATTCGGCAGAGAAACACCTGTTGAATACGATTATGAAGAGCTTAAAGAAGCAATGGAAAACGCTGCATCGGAAAAAGGTGATTGATATGGATAAACGGTCACTATATGATGGGTTAAATTCGTTGGAAATTGAGTTAAAAGAAACCCTGCTGAGACTTGGTGAGATGAAGGATGGTCTTCACGAGCTAGTTGAAAAAAACACAACGCTGGAAATCGAAAATCAGCGTTTGAGAGAACATTTGCAGGAGCTAAACCAGATTGCTCAGGCTGAAGCGGACCCTTCAAAACAGGAGTTATCAAAATCAAGAATGAATTTGGAAAAACTTTATGAAGAAGGTTTTCATGTCTGCAATATTTTATATGGTTCCCGTAGAGAAAATGATGAAGAATGTGCTTTTTGTTTGGATGTTATCTACGGAGAACGCAGTAAATAATCTGAAGTTTAGAGATAAGTAAAGATTTAGAGAAGTCATTAGCTGAATGAAAAAGTAGAGGGGTCGGGATGGTAATAAATCCCGGCCTCTTTTTAGTTAAGGATGAATAGAGAGGAGATTAGACGAGTGCAGAAACAAAAAAGTTATGGCGAGACTGCTAAAGGAAAACTTTACTTAGTTCCTACGCCGATAGGTAATCTGGAGGATATGTCGTTTCGCTGTATTCGCTGTTTGAAGGAAGCCGCTGTTATTGCCAGTGAGGATACACGCAATACGAAAAAGCTGCTGATGCATTTTGAAATAGAGACACCTCAGATAAGCTTTCATGAGCATAATTATAAGGAACGGATACCTAAGCTGCTTGAACGACTGCTTTCAGGAGAAACGATTGCTCAGGTAAGCGATGCCGGTATGCCTTCAATTAGCGATCCTGGGCACGAGCTAGTGCTGGCTTGCATTGAAGCGGCAATTGATGTGATTCCTTTGCCGGGGGCTTCTGCTGGAATAACAGCATTGATTGCTTCAGGCATTACGCCTCAGCCGTTTACTTTTTATGGGTTTTTACCAAGAAAAGCAAAAGAACAAAAAACTGAGCTTGAGAAGATAAAAAATCTTTTCTCTACTCAGATATTTTATGAATCTCCATACCGTGTACTGGCAACATTGAAAAATATGAAAGAGATATACGGCGGGACAAGAAAGGGCGTTTTATGCCGGGAGTTGACCAAACTGCACGAGGAATTTCTCCGTGGTTCTCTTGATGAACTGATTGATTATCTAGAAGAACATACAATTAAGGGAGAATGCTGTTTGATTATTGCTGGAAGCGATGGTGAGGAAGCAGCAGCTGATTTTCCGGAGTCGCTTAAGGAGCATATCGATGGTCTAATAGCCTCTGGACTAACTTCTAAAGAAGCAATTAAGGAAGCTGCTAAAGTCAGAGGGATTAAGAAGCAGGAAGCTTACAAAGTGTATCACGTTGATTGAGGTTGAGACAGAAGCGGTTAGCTTCAAGCAATAAGCCGGGATTTACGAAAATTACTCCACAAATTTTTGCTAAGTCCCGGCTTATTGCTGAATAAGTTGTTTCTATCTCGCCGTTTATTCGGATTTAAGCGTACGAAAAGTTTGAAATTAAGTTCTGTCTCAGACTCGATTTAGCTATGAAAAAGCTGCGCTTACAGCTGCTCGCTGCAGTTTTTCATAGAGAAACGCTGCTCATTTTCACCACTTATTCGGATGTAAAAAAAGAAGAGCTTGGACGTTTTCTATGTTCAGACTCTTTTTTTTGTTGTTATGTGATAAAATATGACGCGTTTTATAACGAATTGACAGAAAGTTTTCAATATTCAATGTTTTTACTAGTAAAAATTAAAATAAGATGTTAGAATATCTAACATAATCAAAATGAAGGTTGATTATAAAACTGAATTGGAGGGAATCAATGATGGATATGGCAAGTGTTGCATTTATTATTATTTGTACAGGGATGGTCTTTTTGATGACACCCGCCCTAGCCTTTTTCTATGGCGGCTTGGAAAGAAGAAAAAATATTCTTAACACAATGATGATGGTTATTTGTGTGATGGGGCTGGCGTCGCTTTTGTGGATTATTGCCGGCTATTCTCTTTCATTCAGTGGTGAGAATGCTTTTTTTGGAAATTTGGATAAGGTATTCTTTCAAGGGGTGTCGATGACGGAAGGAGAAGGGATACCTGAAGGGTTGTTTGCTGCTTTTCAAATGATGTTTGCACTGATTACAACTGCAATTATTACAGGATCAGTGGTAGGGAGAATGAGATTTTCGGCAATCTTTTTATTTATCGGGCTATGGTCAGTGATTGTCTACTATCCAATGGCTCATATGGTTTGGGGCGGCGGCTTTCTTGATGCAATCGGTTCAGTCGATTTTGCTGGGGGGAATGTTGTTCATATCAGCTCAGGAATTTCAGGGCTTATTCTGGCAATTGTTGTCGGAAGAAGACGGGAGTATACCCAAATGGATTACCGTCCGCATAATATTCCTTTTGTTGTTTTAGGAGCGGGTTTACTGTGGTTTGGCTGGTTCGGGTTTAATGCCGGCTCTGCATTGGCTCCAGACGGCTTAGCGATTCATGCGCTGCTGACGACTAATACGGCTGCAGCAAGTGCAATGCTGTCCTGGATGCTGATTGAAAAAATAGTGAACGGAAAACCGACTGTTGTAGGTGCTTGTACGGGCGCAGTCGTCGGACTTGTGGCAATTACACCAGGAGCCGGGTTTGTATCACTATGGAGCTCGATTGTAATCGGAGCATTGGTCAGCCCATTTTGCTATTACTTTATTTCTGTGATAAAACATACCTTTGGTTTTGATGATGCGCTTGATGCGTTTGGCTGTCATGGCATTGGCGGGATTTTCGGCGGGGTTATGACAGGAATCTTTGCAGACGCTTCTGTAGGCGGAAAAGCAGGACTAATTTATGGGGAAACCGGACTGTTTGTCGCTCAGCTTGAAAGTATTGTTTTTACGTTGCTGTTTGCAGGAACTGCAAGCTTTCTTATTATTAAATTGATTCAGCTATTTATGCCAATTCGAGTTAGTGCTCAGGAAGAGGCGCTGGGGATGGATCGCATTGAACATGATGAGACTGCATATCCGACGTTTACGGGCATGGATTCTTAATTAGGAGGATAAGACAGATGAAAAAAGTAGAGGCAATTATTCAACAGGAAAAACTGGAAGAGTTGAAGTATGCGATTGATCACGATTTTGAAGCTAGCGGGATGACCGTTACTCAGGTTTTAGGCTGCGGCCGACAAAAAGGGCTAAAGGAATATGTGCGGGGACAGGAAGTTATTACGACTCTGTTGCCAAAGGTCGTGGCTAGTTTTATTGTAGAAGATGATAAGGTAGAAGAAGTTATTGCCCTGATTTTAGCTATTTGCTGTACAGAAGAAGTGGGAGATGGGAAAATTTTTGTTTATCCTATTGAAGAAGTCATCCGCATTCGAACAAAGGAGCGGGGCAGCCAAGCAATTTAAAGGTTTGGTTAAACATCAGCCCAAATGAAAAGGCAACAGGAGCTTCTGGATTCAGGCTTATGCTTTGCTGATAGTCAGAAGAGTCTTTTCAAAACGCTGTAAGGTATTATGATAGAAGAGATTCTTAGTAAATCAGTATAGGACTATATATGTCTTATGCTGATTTTTTTGTACGCAAAAAATGAAGGAGCTGTTAAGATCTTCTCAAGGAGTATTCTATTGTTTCTGAACAAATGTTCGTTTATAATGGAGGGAAGGAGGCGGAGGGATGAGCGAGCTGCGGTTTCCGTTAAAGAAAGATACATCAAGAAAAATCATTCATATCGACATGGATGCCTTCTTTGCTTCTGTTGAGGAACGGGATCATCCCGAATTAGTGGGACATCCACTGGTGATTGCACGTCATCCAAGTGATACAGGGGGCAGAGGAGTAGTAACAACTGCCAACTATGAAGCAAGAAAATATGGTATTCACTCGGCGATGAGCGCACAAAAAGCTTTTGAGCTTTGTCCTTCGGCTATCTTTAAAGAAGGAGATCGACACAAATATTCTGAAATCTCTCAGCAGATTCGTGAAATTTTTAGACGTTATACGGATATTATTGAACCTGTTTCGATTGATGAAGCCTATCTGGATGTAACAGAAAATAAAATTGAAAGCAAATCGGCGATTAAGATAGCCAAGCTTATTCAGCGGGATATTTGGAGAGAGCTGCAGCTTACCTGCTCAGCTGGCGTCAGCTATAATAAATTTTTGGCAAAGCTGGCTTCTGATTTTCAAAAACCAAAAGGGCTGACGGTTATTCTTCCTGAAGAGGCAGAAGAGTTTCTAAAGGCACTGCCGATTGAGAAGTTTCACGGAATTGGCAAAAAAACCGTACCGAAGATGAATGACCTGGGAATTTATACTGGAGCGGATCTTTATAAAATGGATGAAATGACGTTAATACGGCATTTTGGTAAAATGGGTTATTCACTTTATAGAAAAGTGAGGGGAATTCATGATTCACCTGTCAGCACGACAAGAGACCGAAAATCAGTAGGAAAAGAACATACATATGGGATACCGCTGACGACAGAAAATGAAGTGACCACTCAGCTAAGAAATCTGTCGGAGCGGGTAGAGCAGTCTTTGCGGAGAGTTCAGCGCCATGGAAAAACCATTGTACTGAAGGTTCGCTATGCAGATTATACAACTGTGACCCGAAGAAAAACTTTACCAGAGTATATTGTGACCAAGGAAGCATTATTTTATCAAGCAAACCTGATTTGGGAAGAGGTAGGCGGACTTGAACAGGGGATTCGTCTGCTGGGAATAACCTTGACAAACCTTGATCCATTATCTTACGAGAATATTGTTTTACCATTATGGGATACATAAGCCGTTAGTGTGATTGAGATTGTTCAGCAGGGGCAAGTTCGACGAAAGGCTTATCTTAAGTTGTGTTATAGAATAAAAATTGAATGGGAAAGTAGAGCTTGGAACAAAAATCAGGAATTGCTGGTTTTGTTTCAAGCTCTTTGATTTTATTCAGCTTTTTGCCCTACCAACACAATTTGACGTGAAACGAAAAAAGGGGCTGTGACATTAGTATGCCTCAGCCCCTTAAAACCGGATAAACGGTGTTTCAGAAGTAACTTCTTCGACAATAAGGCGGAAATTCGCAAAAATTTGTAGAACAATTTTCGGAATTTCCGCCTTATTGCTTGAAGCTGAACACTTCGGCACTGACCCCCAA
>NZ_JBXPBP010000027.1:0-21320 GCF_056924295.1 Enterococcus sp. LJL128
ACATCTTGATTCCTCCTTTTGGATTGGTTCGCCAAATTAATTCTAAAGGATTTCAAGGTGTCTTTTCTATTGTTTTGGAAAATAAAAAAGATATTGGTGGAATTCCACCAACATCAAAAAGTATAGAACCAAAAAAACAGTTGATTTTGATGATTATTGTCAAAATTTGACTGTTTTTTTTAGATTTTTTCTCAGTGTATTTTCCTGATTCTCTTAATTTAAATACCATAAGTAATAAATTAATGTCGACATTTGGTTTATACTTATCAAAATCGGGATTTTGTTGTTAGAAAAATATTTTTTATATCAAGATATTAAGGAGAAATACAACTAATCGTTAATTTGTATTTCATTCAATATTTTATAACATGATCAAAACGATATTGCTATCCTTACTAATAAAAGATATGCTAAAATCTATAAACAAGCTATATTGTAGGGAGGGAATGTATTGTTTGATAAATTAAAGGAGTCAAAATTGATGTTCTGGTCTGTTGAGCTATTGGTTTTAGCAACGTTGATTTTTGTTTCCACAAAGATAAATTTTCTGTTTGAGCCAATCGGGACGTTTTTCTCAACGCTGTTTGCACCAGTTTTAGTTGCAGGTTTTCTTTATTATATTTTGAACCCATTAGTTAAACTGCTGACCAAACTGAAACTCAAAAGAATTTATGCTATTATGCTGGTTTTCATATTATTGATAGCTTCATTAATTCTAATTTTAGTTAGTGTGATACCAAGCTTAGCAAATCAGCTGGCTAGTTTGGCAGCTAGTATGCCTGATGTGTTCAAAAATATCGAAACCTGGGTATACCAGATGGCTGAGCTACCAATTTTTAAAGATTTAGATTTAACAAGCTATGTTGATCAGCTGGATATTTCATATGGCAATATCATTCAGCAGTTTCTGAGCGGGCTGTCAAGCAGTTTGGGCTCATTAGTGTCTACGGTTGCTTCAACAACAATTGTGATTGTTACAGCACCGTTTATTCTGTTCTATATGTTAAAGGATGGAGACCGGCTGGTTCCGGGAATTCAACGCTTTATGCCGGAAAAACGTAAAGCGGATATTGTTACACTGCTGGATAAGCTGGATAAAACCTTATCGAATTACATTAGCGGACAGGCAATTGAGTGTTTATTCGTCGGCACATTTACAATTATCGGCTATTCATTAATTGGTGTACGCTATGCCTTCCTTTTCGGTGTTATCGCTGGATTGACCAACCTTATTCCATATTTGGGACCCTATCTTGGCTTGGCACCAGCAGTTTTAGTAACCGTTTTTGATGAACCATTCAAGGCGTTGCTATGCTGTGTGGTGGTTTTAATTGTACAGCAGCTGGATGGAAACATTATTTATCCTAATGTAATCGGGAAAACATTGAAGATTCATCCACTAACAATTATTTTGATTTTACTTGTTGCTGGAAATATCGCAGGTTTATTAGGAATTTTTCTAGGGGTACCTTTTTATGCGATTTGCCGGACAATTGTTCTGTATGTCATAGAAATGGTTCGAAAGAGCAAAACAGAAGAGCGGACAGCCTTAGTTTTGGAGAATTCAAATGAGACGAAAAACAGTGGACAATGATTGAAATAATTGTCCACTTATGATACGCTTTTATCGTGACTACTGGGAAAAGTAGTCACGTTTTTTATCATCTTTTCCAGGGTTGGTATTTTCAGTGAGTTGGACATAAACGACCTCGGAAATAGTGATAAGAAAGTAAGCCCTTATGATTGGAAGAAGTTTGGTATTCCGGTTGATTTCACAACCTAGGATTAACAAGCAGCGGACCAGGAAGAAGGAGAGCCGCTATTCTAGCTGCTTTAGCAGTATAGAGATAGAGGACATCGAACCATGAAGAAGAAGGAGAGCCGTTATTCTAGCTGCTTTAGCAGTGTAGAGATAAGGGACATCGGACCACGAAGAAGAAGGAGAGCCGTTATTCTAGCTGCTTTAGCAGTGTAGAGATAAGGGACATCGGACCATGAAGAAGAAGGAGAGAACACAATTATGAACAATGCTGACCCCGAGAGTCAGTCGCTTATCGCACAAATTTTATTGCTTGTCGTACTAACATTAATCAATGCATTTCTAGCGGCGGCTGAAATTGCAGCGGTTTCTGTAAATAAGAACCGCTTGGAACAAAAATCAGAAGAAGGAGATACAAAGGCTAAGAAGCTGTTGAAAATTTTGGAAGATCCCAATAATTTTCTTTCAACAATTCAGGTAGGGATTACACTGGTAAACATTTTATCAGGGGCCTCTCTAGCAGATAACTTAGCAACCAAACTAGCACCAATTCTAGGTGGTGGTGCCTTTGCTAAAAATCTGGCGAGCATCATTGTTTTAGCTTTACTGACCTATGTATCGATTGTATTTGGTGAATTGTATCCGAAACGAATTGCCATGAATAAGTCGGAAGAAGTAGCGAAGTTTACTTCTGGACCCGTTCGTTTTCTGGGAATGATTGCCCGGCCATTTGTTTGGCTGCTTTCTGCTTCTACAGATTTAATTTCACGACTGACACCAATGAAATTTGATGATGGAGATTCTAAAATGACAAGGGATGAGATGCGCTATATGCTTGAAACAGAGGGCGTCTTGGAAAATGATGAGTTGGAAATGCTGCAGGGAGTTTTCTCATTGGATACAAAAGTAGCCCGTGAAGTAATGGTTCCCCGAACAGATGCGTTTATGATTAACATTGAAGACAGCGTAACTGACAACATCAACCTTATTCTTTCAGAGAATTACTCCAGAATACCTGTTTATAATGATGATAAAGATAAAATTGTTGGTGTCCTTCACACAAAGAATCTTTTAAAGGCTGCTCACAGCCAGGGGTTTGATCATCTTGATTTATTAGATATTGTGCAGGAGCCATTATTTGTCCCGGAAACTATTTTTATTGATGATCTACTGTATGAATTGAAGCGAACACAAAATCAAATGGCTATCTTATTGGATGAGTATGGTGGCGTTGTGGGTCTAGCAACATTGGAAGATTTGCTGGAAGAAATTGTTGGAGAAATCGATGATGAATCCGATGAGATTGAAAATCTCTATTCTAAAGTCAACGACCACGAATATCTGGTTCAGGGACGGATGCTGATTGATGAGTTTAATGAAGCCTTTGATACAGATCTTCACATGAGTGATGTAGACACGATGGCTGGTTATCTGATTACTGCTCTTGGAACAATTCCTGATGAAGGCGAGAAGCTTTCTTTTGACATTGGAAATATCACGCTTATTTCTGAAGAAATGGAAGGTGCAAGAATATTGATTCTGCGGGTGATTTTCCATGATGAAGAAGTGGTAGATGAAGAACCGGAAGAAGGGCGCCGTCTTTTCCGAAAAGATGTAGAAGACGATGAGCCAAGAAGATAAATAGGCATAAAAAGAGAGAGCCAGCAATTGTGGCTCTCTTTTCTTATGTAGTCAACGAGCATAGAAATAAAATGTTGCAAGACATGTGTGAAATAAACTGTTGCGCCAATAGATGTCACCGATTAAGGACTATAGCTTCTTCAACAAAAAAGATTACTTTGTTCATTCATTTTTTGTTTGCTGGACTTCTTTTAATGTTTGATACAGCTCAGTAAATTGCTTTTGATTATCAAGAGAGTATCTAAAAACAAAAGCTGGCAGTGAACAGTTTGGCGGCAAAAGATAAGAAGATGTGGCGATAATTAAATCAAAATCCGTACAATTATCGTTCAATGCATCTAGTTCAACAAATACCAGTTCATCAAGAAAATTAATCAGCTGCTGTGTTAGTAAATAATTGGACTCAGCAATCAAACCAATTTTTATAACTTTATTTTTCGTCATTGTTTCCCATGACGGGAATAAGAGCAGTGCTAGAGTGATTGATAAGGGTTTGACCTGCTCATTAAGCCAGCTAAAATGTTTTCTTTTGGCTATTTTTCTGAAAAAAGCTTTAAATGATTTATGCAGATCAAGAAAATATTTATTCTGCAGCAGACTGGAGCTCTTATTTAGTGTGAGAATTCCCGGCATTGATTTTTTTAAGACAGCAATTGGGAAGATGATATTTGCCACATTACCATAAAGAATTTTATGTTTTTTTTGAGTGAATCCGTAAACATCGGATAAATAGTCCCAGAACTCATTCAGCAATGTAGCAGCCTGATTATTTTCCCGCTTAAGATAATTTTCCAGAAACCTAAAACGTATATCCTCCTCATCATAATAATTTGGTGTGATTACAAGTAATAGTGCTGAAAACTGTGATTCTGCTTCAAGGACTTTTGCATCTGTAACAATCGGTTCTAGAAAGTCCTTTCCTAGTTCGACATCTGTGGGAACGTAAGAAGAGATTTTTGTTTTTTCCGTTAGGAAATAGCCATTAGTAATCCGCAAATAAATGATGTCCAGCATTAATTTAATTTGGATAGTGCCGGAATAGCTGTGGTGTTTTGGAAAGCATGAGCTTATATTATTTCGAATTTTTTCATAATCCAAGCGGATATCGGTATTCGGCAGATTCATACTTTGAGAGGTAAACCAAATTAGCGCATACAAAACAATGCGAATCAGCCGCTCTTCTCCAGTCAGCTTTAACTGAGAAATGTTTAGTTTAATATTGAACTGCTTAAAGTAGTCATTAAGCGGTTTCGCCTTTCTGATGACTGAGGCTTTACTCAAAAAATTTTTCCTGCAGAAATCATCCAAATTGTCTTTAGGATAGTAGACAACGGATAGAATGAGTAAATATGGAATACTTTGTGTTATTAAATACTGGTAATACTGATCGTAAGAAACTGAACGATCATAGTGAATCCCCTGATCAGTGATAAACTCGGCAGAGGTCTGTGTAAGATCATCAAGATCTTGTTGAATTAGTTCTAGAAGATACGAGACCCGGCTATAAGAATAATCCAGATTGCTTTCAAGGAAATTAATACTGTAATAATCATCCGGCAGCTTTGCCAGAAGATTAAACAAGGTCAGCTTCCTTTTCGTTATATCTTCCAGAATTAGCTCTTCAAACATGAAAAGTCCCTCCTTGTATTGTGTTATTCCAAAAATAATTCTGACAATTCGATTGGCTTTGTGTTGTCAAATAACTACTCCCCATACAAGTAACATGTCTAAAACAACTATGTGATATAACGATTATATATTATTTTGAAAGAAATTGCTTCACAAAATAAGTTTTTTATAATTTTGAAATTATGCCCTGTTCCATGATATACTACACTAGTTGAAATTTATTTATAGGAGAAACGCGATGTAAATCATAATTATTACTGCTGAAAAACAGAAAACATAGACAATTTTTGAAGAAGAATGGAGTTAAAATGTATATGAACAATCCAAATTTAAAAGAGCAGGTGGATAGCCGCCGTACGTTTGCGATTATTTCCCATCCGGATGCCGGAAAAACGACAATTACAGAGCAGCTGCTGCTCTTTGGCGGAGCGATTCGTCAAGCAGGAACAGTTAAAGGAAAGAAAACTGGGAATTTTGCGAAATCAGACTGGATGGAAATTGAAAAGCAGCGGGGAATTTCTGTAACAAGCTCTGTTATGCAGTTTGATTATGATGGAAAAAGAGTAAATATTTTGGATACACCTGGCCATGAGGACTTCTCTGAAGATACTTACCGAACATTGATGGCAGTGGATAGTGCAGTGATGGTTATTGATAGTGCGAAAGGGATTGAGGCACAGACCAAGAAGCTGTTTCAGGTTGTAAAAAAAAGAGGAATTCCGATTTTTACATTTATTAATAAGCTGGATAGAGATGGACGTGAACCTCTTGATTTGCTGGAAGAGCTTGAAGAAGTTTTGGAGATTGAATCTTACCCGATGAACTGGCCGATTGGCATGGGTAAAGGTCTAGAAGGACTGTATGATATCTATAATGAACGGGTAGAGCTGTACCGTTCAGAAGCACATGGGCAAGACAAATTTATCCCGCTAAAAGACGGTGAAATTCCTGATAATCACCCATTGAATGAAAATAATCTATATCATCAGGCATTAGAAGATGTGGAACTGCTTTTGGAAGCAGGGGATGCATTTGATGAAGGAAAAATCGCTCAGGGAAATCAAACGCCGGTTTTCTTTGGATCAGCCTTAACAAATTTTGGTGTTCAGACTTTCCTGGAAACATTTTTGCAGTTTGCGCCTGCACCCTATGCACATCGAACAGAGGATGGGGAAGAAGTCAGTCCTTATGAAGAAGAATTCTCTGGTTTTGTTTTTAAAATTCAGGCGAATATGAATCCGGCCCATCGGGATCGGATTGCTTTTGTACGTATTTGCTCAGGTACGTTTGAACGGGGAATGGATGTTACTCTTGAAAGAACCAGTAAAAAAATTAAGCTTAGCAATGTGACTCAGTTTATGGCAGATGCCAGAGAAAACGTTGAAGAAGCGGTTGCTGGAGACATCATTGGGGTCTATGACACTGGGAATTACCAGATTGGAGATAGTCTTTACGAAGGTAAGCTAAAGGTTAAGTACGAAGAACTGCCGTCATTTACGCCAGAGCTGTTTATGAAGGTTACAGCAAAAAATGTCATGAAGCAAAAATCATTTCATAAAGGCATGTATCAGCTTGTTCAAGAAGGAGCTATTCAGTTATACAAGACATATCTGACAGAAGAATATATCATCGGGGCAGTCGGACAACTGCAGTTTGAGGTTTTCCAGCATCGAATGATGAATGAATACAATTCTGAGGTGATAATGACACCAATGGGATCGAAAATCGCCCGGTGGATTAAACCAGAAGATTTGGATGAACGCATGAGCTCAAGTCGGAATATTCTGGCCAAGGACCGTTTTGATCAGCCGCTGTTCTTATTTGAAAACCAGTTTGCTATGCGTTGGTTTGCGGACAAATATCCAGAGGTCGAGTTAAGTAGTCTATTATAAGCAAAAACATCCGGCAGCTGTTGAGCTGCTGGATGCTTTTTTGTTTTAGTTCATTTCAGGAGCTTCTGATTAAAGCACCGGCTAAAGGAATTGAAATTTCTGTGATGCCCTTCAGTTCAATAACTTCTATCTTATCATTTTGAACCAATTCTTTCGGCAAGCGTTTCAAAAAGAATTTCAAGATTTCGTTGGCCTCGGCTTTTCTAATTGCCCGCTTTTGGTTCAGGATTAGAATCTCTACATGGCTTTCTGCTTCAGAGTAGACTACTGTAGTATTCCCTGCGGAATATACTTTGACAAATTGAGCGTCTGTATTTTCCAGCTGCTTATTTACCAAGTTTCTGTGACTGTTGGTAACATTAACTAATTTCATACATCTCACCTCTATTTCTTTCCTATTTTTCTTCGAAATATGTAAACTATAACGCACGTTAATTATAAATGGCTTTTTTTCAAATAAAAAGAATTATGCTTAAATTTTACCATAAAACTTGGGTCAAGTATAAAAAATTGGTTTATTTTTTTGTTTTTTTATCCATTTCCTTTAATTTGTAAAAAAACCCCAATCAGTCTTGTTTATGGACAGGTTGGGGCTTAGTATATTCTTTTCTAATAAACGGAGCTGTTATTCTTTATTTACTCAGTTTTTGTATCGACAGCATCATCTGCTTTAAGTTCTTCAGCAGCAGACTTTTGTGTTGTCACAATAATCTTGTCTTCATCTGTTAATTCAGCTGCTAGAGCTGTATCTTCGGGATGGTCCAAATAGTACTCTGCGATACCATCTTCTATTTGTTCCTGAATGGTCCGTCTTAATGGTCTAGCACCCATTGCAGGATCATAGCCAAGGTCAACGAGTTTTTCCTTCACCTCGATTGGCACCTCAATATGAAGCTTTTGCGGAGCCAATAGCTGGTTCACTTCGTTCAGCATTAATGTGACAATTTTCAACAGGTCTTCTTTGCTCAATGCACTGAATTCTACAATGCCGTCAAATCTGTTTAAAAATTCTGGTGTAAAGAAATTATTCAGCTGACCAAGGATAGAGCGGGTTACGCCTTCACGGGCAGCACCAAAACCGACATTAGCTTCAATTTTTCCGCTTCCGGCATTACTAGTCATAATGATGATAGTATCCTTGAAACTGACTGTTCGTCCCTGAGCATCTGTCAAACGTCCATCATCCAAAATCTGTAAGAACATATGCAGAACATCCGGATGGGCTTTTTCAATTTCATCCAATAGAATCAGACTGTAAGGATTCCGACGGACTTTTTCAGTCAGCTGACCGGCTTCATCATAGCCGACATAACCTGGAGGAGAACCAATCAGTTTTGATACACTGTGTTTCTCCATGTATTCACTCATGTCAAAGCGGACCATCGTATCTTCTGAACCGAATAATTCAAAGGCTAACTGTTTAGCCAGCTCAGTTTTACCCACACCAGTTGGTCCAACAAAAAGGAAGGAGCCAATTGGACGGTTCTTTTTGCCTAAGCCTACCCGATTTCTACGAATCGCTTTCGCTACTTTATCAACAGCCGCATCTTGCCCGATTACATTTGCTTTCAAATCATCAGACAGATTTTTCAGCTGTGTTTGCTCTTTTTCTTTCAGCTCGCCGACTGGAATTCCTGTCCGCTGCTCAACAATCGCTTCAATAACTTTTTCTGTGATAACCGGCATTTCATCATCGCTGACTTGTTTTTCCTTCATAACCTGCAGCTTGTTAATCTGATCACGGTAGTAAGCAGCTTTTTCAAAATCTTCTTCGGCAGAGGCTTGTTGTTTTTGCTGTTCTGCTTCCGCTAATTTCCGCTCAATGGTTTTTGGATCAGCAATCTGAATTGTTAGGTTCATTTTTGAACCAGACTCATCAAGCAAGTCAATTGCTTTATCAGGTAGAAAACGATCTTGAATGTAACGGTTGGAAAGATAAGCAGCAGCCTTAATCGCTTCATCAGTGTATTTCACATGATGATAATCTTCATAGCGCTTTTGAAGTCCTTGCAAAATTGCAATAGTTTCCTCTACTGAAGGCTCGTCTACACGAACTGGCTGCATTCTACGTTCTAATGCGGCATCTTTTTCAATAATCCGATATTCGGTTAATGTAGTAGCTCCGACCATCTGCAGCTCACCTCTAGCAAGTGCCGGCTTCAGGATATTTCCTGCATCCATATTTCCATCACCAGCTGCTCCGGCACCAACTAATTCATGAACTTCATCAATAAACAGGATAACATTTTCCGCTTGTTTGATTTCCTCAATCAATTTTTGCATTCTTTCTTCAAACTGACCTCTGATACCTGTTCCTTGAACAAGAGAAGCAACATCTAAGCGAATCACTTCTTTTTCAAGCAGCTTTTGAGGAACATCGCCATCGATTATTTTTTGGGCTAGTCCTTCTACAACTGCAGTTTTACCAACACCAGGCTCACCAATCAAAACAGGGTTATTTTTGGTTCTTCTGTTTAGGATTTCAATTACACGTTTGATTTCGTCATCACGTCCGACTACGGGGTCGATGTCGCCTTTTCTGGCAGCTTCAGTTATATTGATGCCATACTCGCCTAGTAAGCCGGAAGCTTGTCCTCCTCCTCGCGGCGGTTGTCCGTTAAAGCCGTTGCCATCGCCAAATTGTGTTGGCGGCGTCTGCTGACCTAAGCGGTCTCCCTGCTGCATTTGCTGAGAAAGAGAGCGGTATAAATCATCTAAGCTTCCAAAGCCAAACGGGTCCTGAGACATCGTAGGGGAAGTATTATTTGCTTGTGCTTTTAATTTTTGATAGCAGCTTTGGCAATAGTCCAGCTGTTTCCTTTGACCATTGACATTTGCATATAAGTGAATCGTAGCTTCATTTTGCTTACAGTTTTGACAAATCATCTACTAAAACACGTCCTTTCACTTTTAAAAGAAATCAGTCGAATAAAAGGTCAAAAAAACAACTGACCTTTATTGACCTTTGAGATTATTATAGCATGTTTTATTGAAGAATCAAGTATTTCAACTCGTTATGTATAAGTAATAAACCTTGCTAGAATCTCAAGTTTAGACAAATCAGCGGCTTTCATTTAAAATAATAGAGATTTCAAAAAGGGAGGTGGAAATTTCCTATGTTCGAAAACCCGTTTGAGGAACGAATTCAGCAGCTGAAAGAGGGGGAAATCAGCGAAATAGTCGTTGAGAGAAACGATTTCAATCTATTCAGAGAGGCCTGGAAAGTTCTTCCTGATCGGACTAAAATTATCGGGGAAGCTGGGCTGAACGGAGAAATTATTTACCGATTCGTTAAATAGTTTGAAAAGGTTTACGTGATTCCTTAAAAAATCGTTGAAAACAGTTGTAACAATATCAAAAAAATGGTAATCTTAAAAATTGAAAGGGTTGTTCCAAAGGCGCTTTTGTGTTGTTAAGAAAACCCTAACATAAAAAAATATTTTACTTACGAAGGAGACCGATTCATATGGAAAAGAAAGACTTTCACGTTGTAGCAGAAACAGGGATTCACGCACGTCCAGCTACATTACTAGTACAAACTGCAAGCAAATTTAACTCTGATATTAACTTAGAGTACAAAGGTAAATCAGTTAACCTTAAGTCAATCATGGGAGTTATGTCTCTTGGTGTAGGCCAAGGCTCTGACGTAACTATCACTGTAGACGGTGTTGACGAAGCGGACGCAATTGCTGCAATCGTTGAAACAATGAAAAAAGAAGGATTGTCTGAATAATGTCTGAGATGCTTAAGGGAATTGCCGCAAGTGATGGTGTTGCAATTGCTAAAGCCTATCTTCTTGTACAACCAGACCTTTCTTTCAGCAAAACTTCTGTAGAAGATACTGCAGTTGAAGAAGCTCGTTTAGATGATGCATTAGCAAAATCTACAGTAGAACTTCAGGCTATCAGAGAAAAGGCAGCACAAAGTCTTGGTGAAGAAGAAGCACAGGTTTTTGATGCACACTTAATGGTTTTGGCTGATCCGGAAATGATCGGACAGATCAAACAAAATATTCAAGATAACAAAGTAAATGCTGAAGCCGGTTTGAAAGAAGTTACTGATATGTATATCGGTATGTTCGAAGCAATGGACGATAATGCGTACATGCAGGAACGTGCTGCTGATATCCGCGACGTAGCAAAACGTGTTTTAGCACATTTACTAGGGGTAACTTTACCAAACCCTTCAATGATCAACGAAGAAGTAATCGTCGTTGCTCATGACTTAACTCCAAGTGATACAGCTCAGTTGGATAGAACGTATGTAAAAGCCTTTGTTACCGACATTGGCGGACGTACATCGCATTCAGCGATTATGGCTCGTTCACTGGAAATCCCTGCAATCGTGGGAACAATGGAAATCACTGCTAAAGTTAAAGCCGGCGACATTTTAGCTGTTAACGGTATTGATGGAGATGTGATTTTAGATCCTACAGATGCAGAAAAGGCTGACTTTGAAGCTAAAGGGAAAGCATACGCTGACCTGAAAGCCGAGTGGGAAAAGCTGAAAAATGCAAAAACAGAAACTGCTGACGGCAAACATTTTGAGTTAGCTGCCAACATTGGTACACCAAAAGATTTAGAAGGTGTTCATAATAATGGCGGTGAAGCGATTGGTTTATACCGTACAGAATTCTTGTATATGGATTCACCTGATTTCCCAACAGAGGAGGATCAGTACGAAGCATATAAAGCTGTTCTTGAAGGCATGGATGGCAAGCCGGTTGTTGTTCGTACGATGGATATCGGCGGAGACAAAGAGCTTCCTTACCTGCAGCTGCCTCATGAAATGAATCCATTCTTAGGTTACCGTGCATTGCGTATCAGCTTATCTGAACAAGGAGACGATATGTTCCGTACACAAATGCGTGCGTTGCTTCGTGCTTCAGTTCATGGTAATCTGCGAATCATGTTCCCAATGGTTGCTACTCTGAAAGAATTCAGAGCAGCGAAAAAAATCTTTGATGAAGAAAAACAAAAATTAGTAAGTGAAGGAAGCACAGTTTCTGATACGATTCAAGTTGGTATCATGATTGAGATTCCTGCAGCAGCAGTGATTGCTGACAAATTTGCTAAAGAAGTTGACTTCTTCAGTGTTGGAACAAATGATTTGATTCAGTATACAATGGCTGCTGACCGTATGAATGAACGAGTTTCTTACTTGTACCAACCATATAACCCATCAATTCTACGTTTGATTAAAAACGTTATTGATGCAGCACACGCTGAAGGAAAATGGGCTGGTATGTGTGGAGAGATGGCAGGAGATCAAACAGCTGTACCTCTATTAGTAGGTATGGGACTGGATGAATTCTCTATGAGCGCAACATCAATCCTGAAAACTCGCAGTTTGATGAAACGTTTGGATACTACTAAGATGGCTGAACTAGCGGATCGTGCTCTTAACGAGTGTGATACTATGGAAGAAGTCGTTGAATTGGTTGAAGAATACACAAAATAAGTCATATTTAAATCATTACCTAGACAGATTCACTCTGACTAGGTAATGATTTTTTGTATTCAATTAGAGCGATTTTTAAGATTCAACACAATAAAATTTTATTAAAATGATTTATTCTTAACAAATAACTAATCTTCTTGCTGTATAGTGAAAACCAGTAAAATTTTTAGGAGGACTACTATGAAACGTAAACAAAAAATCAGTGCAATCGCTTTGGCGATGCTTTTATTATCTGTCGGTTTATATAACGGAAAAACGGCTTTAGCAACAGAAGAAAGTACTGGAGCAGCAACAGAGAGCTCAAGTACGACTGAGACCTCCAGCAGCTCTGAAGAAGCGCTGCAGATTAATGCTGTTGCATTGGGAAATGCTCTGACAAAGGAACAGCAGGACTACACACTGGAGAAGCTTGGTATAAAAGGAGAAACCCCAATCTATACAACTAATGGTCAGGATTTGATGAGCTTTATTCCCGATGGGGGATTCAATGCGGAATGGGCTGTTTATAGTTCTGTGCGTATGGAGACGGAGCAGAAGGGCTCGGGGATTACTGTGGATATTGCCACACCTGAGAATATCACTAGAATTACTGCTGCACAGTATCAAAATGCCGCTTTAACAGCAGGAATTTCTGATGCGAAACTGACAGTTGCTTCGGCCGTGCCAATCGACGGTTCCGGCGCGTTAGCCGGCGTCTATAAGATTGTTGAAGAATCAGGCGGAATAATCAACAGAGACCGTGTAGAGGTCGCTCAGGACGAAATGGACGTACTCTCTAAAATCACTGAAGAAAATAAAGAAAAGGACGGCTATACAGATGAAGCGTTAAATGCTGCACAGGAACAAGCCAAAACGGAATTGGCAGCTAAAACAGCCGATGGTCAGACGTTAACTCAAAAAGATATCCAGGAAGCTGTAGAAAAGGCTTTGAAGAGTCAAGGAATAGAAGATGTGATGACCTCAGATCAGGTAACTGAGTTGACTACCTTAATGAGCGACATGAAAGACAAGAATATTTTTGAGGATTTCGTAGGAGAACTGGACTTAACCAAAGCTAAGGAACAGCTCCAAGAGAAATCAAAAGGTGTGTGGGAGCATATTAAGAGCTTCTTTACTGGGATTTGGAACGCTATTACTGGCGGGGAATAGCAAGCCTAATTAAGCTCAATGAAGTGAAGAACAAAGTAGATATATGGCTGCAGAGGTTGTTACAAAAGTGTTCAGCTCCGAGAAAGCTGCTTTTGGAATACCGTTTATTCGGTTTTAGGGATGTCAAAAGTCTGGGATTTTGTTTATGTCCCGGACTCTTTTTTTCGGATAAAACGGCAGCTGGATAATTGGTTTTAATACGGAATAATTGCTGACAAAATCAAAATATGCTTCAATAGGATGAAAAGCATCGGAGGAGTAGCAATGACATTGAATTATCAAGATATTGAAAATGCTGTGAATCAAGAGGAAAATGCAGGAGGTTTTGCTTTGTTGATTCAGCGCTTTAAGAATCTAGGGGTCAAGCGATATGATTACTTTGTAGAAGAAGGAGTCTACCGCTACTATGATGAAAATTCAACTATCTATTTGCGAATGAACGGTGTTGCTAAAACTGTTGCAGAACAGCCTTCAGCTTCAGGCATAAAGGCAGCTGTGACAAAGGCTCAGGCAGGTATGATTGATTTTGAGGGCTTCTGTCAGATCGCCGGAAAAGCGGGGATTAGTTATTGGATAACTGATTTAGAGCAGATGGTAGTTTCTTATCGGGATGTTAAAAAAAATGAGATACTAGCTGAGCCGATTCCGCTGATTACTGAACAATAATTGAAGAATTGTCTTGAATCATAAAAAAACAGAAATTCTTCTGATGGATATCATCTAAAATATTTACATTTATCCAGTGATAGTGTACTATTTAAAGGTATGCATAAAGCAAATATGATGTATAAATAATGTTATTCGGAGGGAATTTAATGTCTGCGAAATGGGAAAAAAAGGGCACGAATGATGGTGTGTTAACTTTTTCAATCGATAGCCAAACAATCGAAAAAGGCTTAGTACAAGCTTTTAACAAAGTGAAGAAAAACCTGAATGTTCCAGGTTTCCGTAAAGGGAAAGTATCTCGTCAAGTATTTAACCGTATGTATGGTGAAGAAGCATTGTACGAAGATGCATTGAATGCTGTTTTACCAGAGTCATATGAAGCAGCGGTAAAAGAAGCAGCTATCGAACCAGTTTCTCAACCTAAAATTGACGTTGAAAGCATGAATAAAGGTGAAGACTGGGTTATCACTGCAGAAGTAACTGTAAAACCAGAAGTAAAACTTGGTGAATACAAAAATCTGACAGTTGAAAAACAAGACCGTGAAGTAACAGAGGAAGATGTTGATGCACGTTTGAAGCGTGAACAGGAATCTCTAGCTGAACTGGTTATCAAAGAAGATGAAGCAGCTGTAGACGGCGATACTGTAGTTATTGACTTTGAAGGCTTCAAAGATGGTGAAGCATTTGAAGGCGGAAAAGGTGAAAATTACGCTCTTGAGTTGGGTTCAAACTCATTTATTCCTGGCTTTGAAGCACAGCTGGTAGGTAAAAAAGCCGGTGAAGAAACAGAAGTAAAGGTTACTTTCCCAGAAGATTACCAAGCTGAAGATTTAGCTGGTCAAGATGCTGTATTCAATGTTAAAATCCATGAAGTGAAAGCAAAAGAATTACCTGAACTGGATGATGATTTTGCAAAAGATGTAGATGATTCAATTGAAACATTAGCTGAGTTGAAAGAAAAATACCGTACAGAGCTGACTGATGCTAAAGTAGCAGCTGCTGAAGAAGCGAAAGATGAAGCAGCTATTCGTTTAGCCGTTGAAAATGCTGAAATCGTTGATTTACCACATGTGATGGTGCACGATGAAGTTCACCGTTCGATGGATGAATTCCTAAACAACATGCAGCGTCAAGGAATCGCTCCTGATATGTACTACCAGTTAACTGGTACAACTGAAGCAGACCTGCATAAGCAGTTTGAAGGGGAAGCGGAAACTCGTACAAAAACCAATCTTGTGATTGAAGCAATTGCAGATGCAGAAGCTATTGAAGTATCTGAAGCAGATATTGAAGCTGAAATCAAAGATTTGGCTGAACAATACAATATGCCGGAAGATCAAGTTCGCCGTGTGCTGACTGAAGATATGCTGAAACATGATATCCGCATGAAGAAGGCTGTTGAAGTAGTAACTGAAACAGCGACTGAAAAATAAACCAGGTATGCTGAATTGAAAATGAGGTCGGGCTTCGTCCGGTCTCATTTTTTGTTTCATTCATACAAGTCAGCATAAATAGCATAATCGATAACCGTATGCTATAGTTTAATTATGTAGTTTTGCTTGTACAAGTTGTTTCGGCACATTTAATTATTTGTTATAGTACTTTTTTGAAACAGATCGATAGACTAAACAAAACCAATGAGATAGTCACTGTCTGATAGAGATTGCTATCGATAATTTACTAACTAATGATGAAGGAGGGGATAGAATGAAAAAAACTGGAAAAATGTACATGATGGCTCAATTGAGAAGCAGCTCTTCTGAAGAATTAACAGAGCTGTTGAAAGACTGGCTAAGTTTTATAAGAATTCTGACAGATCCCCAATACTATCGGATAGACGATGATGATACACAGCCGTTTGATTTATTCGCAATCAAGGATCGATTTGAACAATTGACAGAAAAGGATAATCTCTGGCTGAAGCTCCACGCAGATGGTGGAGAATTTCAAATACATGTTTCCGGTTTATCTATCATGGAGCGAAATATTCTTGATGCTGAGGTATTCTCAAAGTATCAAGGAATGATAGAGAACTATTGTGACACTAGAATGGAAAAATGTGGTATTTACGGGTATGTACGCTCTTTGGATGAGTATCTTTACAATAATGTAGAACGTCCGGATAAACGTGATTTTGAGACTGCAGACGAGCTTAGGCAGCTGCCGAAAAGATACAACAATAACAAAGAAGTGGTTGTTGACTGCAATCAGCTAGCCGGCTATGATATATTTTTTAAAGGTCTTTGTCTGACTTCTTGTTGGAAAATGTATTACTCCAGCTTGTATTATCAGATTATTCCCAAACAAATTTTTCTGGAAGTACAACGTGTCCAGACGATTGAAGAATTGAAAAACGATGTAGTGAAAATCTCATTGTTTATCAATCCGTTCAAATGGGATGCAGAGGTCAATCAAGATTTTCAGCAATTCTATAGAGAACAGATTGGCGTGGATCAGCTGGTTTGGAATAACGGCGTAGGAATCCTGAAGGCACCGGTTATTGAATTTGCTTTTATTGACCAGGTTGTTCAGACTGTTCAATATCAGAACGATCAGCTCCAGCCTGTTGAAAAGAAGAAGGCTACTTTTTTTGTAACACGCAGCAGCGATTACCTGCGGAATCTTTATTCAGAAAATCGAACAAAGGGGATTTTAAATGTTCAGGCATACTTCCCTTGGATTGATCATCCTGGTAAGAAAATGATGAACTACCGTGTAGTTAATCCTGAATTGGCTCTGGATAAAGGTGTTTCAGCATATGAATTCTACATAAGACAATATCTGGAAATCAATGTAGTAGACGAGAAATATGAATCTTACTTAGCAGTTTTGCGCTTTTACTTGCCGGATGATGCGCTTAAAGAGCTTCCGTTGGATGAGCTTCAGCATAGATTGTTTGATGCGAATATCAGTAATATGAATCAGAAAGAAGAAGCTGTGTATTTTGATTTGAAAAAAGCAGAAAATCATCTGAGAGTAGCGTTTTTAAGCGCAGATCAGTTAGATCCGGATGAGTTAAGTCTTGTACACAGAGAAGAATAATTACATGATTAGAGATAAAAGGCTAGGATAAAAGTGCTTTATTTTAAGAAATAGACCGTTTATTTGGATTTAGGCAGACTAAGGGTTTGGGAATTTGTTATTATCCCAAACTCTTATTTTTTTATTTATTTATATTATGAGTATTTTATTTGGGAGGTTTCCCAAGTTGGTTTCGTGATTTGGCTAAGGTCAATTTGAGTTTACTAAGCAGACTTTATATAATAAAAGTGAGCTTGTCTGAGAAAATTTTGTAAAGCAGCATTTTTATCGATTATTATGAATGAGGCTGGCTACTAAAACTTGCAAATATGGCAAGAATGTTAAAAACTTGATAATTTAAAACAGGAAGAAGAGGATTTGATGACAAAGAACATTTTGATAGTAGACGATGATAAAGAACTTTGTCAGCTCTTGAAAAGGCAGCTACAGCTGGAAGGCTACCATGCAGTCGTTAGTTATGCTGGTCAAGAAGGTTTGACTGCGTTTCGTAAAGGTCATTTTTCTCTAGTTTTACTGGACGTAATGCTGCCGGATAAAAGTGGTTTTGAACTGTTGACAGAGATTAGAAAAACCAGTACAGTTCCAGTTTTGATGCTTACAGCAAGGGATTCCGAGATAGATAAGGTATCTGGACTACGCATGGGGGCTGATGATTATTTAACGAAGCCTTTTCTGCTTAACGAGCTGATTGCCAGAGTTCAGTCGCTGATTCGCAGGTATACAGTTTTCAGTCAGCCGGATGAAGGAGAACAGCTGCATTTTCCTGGTCTTATACTAGATTATTCTAAGCGGCAGGCCAAGCTGAATGATTCTCTGCTGCGGCTCACTGCAAAAGAGTTCGAGCTGCTCTATTTTCTCGCCTCTGAACAGGGACGGGTTTACACAAAAGAACAAATCTATACCTATGTGTGGAAGGGGACTTATGCTTACGACGACAGCAATATTATGTCGTTCATTAGTAAACTGAGGAAGAAAATCAGAAATGAACAGCTCCAACTTGATTATATTGAAACGGTGCATGGTATTGGCTACAGATTTAACCCGGAGGTATAAGGATGATTTTATATACTATGTTGATTGGCTTGTGCGCAATTATCGTGCTTCAGTACCTGGCATCTGGAAAAACGAAGAAACAGCTAGCGGCTATTTCTGAAACACTGGATGATGTGGCAGCTGGTAATCTTGACCGCAGATTATACGCTTGTGAAGGGGATATAACGAGTGAAGTCGTTTATAAAATCAACGAAGTTGTTATTCAAGCTAAGATACGGGCGGTAGAACTAGACAAAGCGGAAGCAGCTTATAAAAAGCTGGTTACAGGTCTATCTCATGATATTCGGACGCCGTTGACTTCATTAATGGCTTATTTGGATGTTTTAAGCAGTGAACCTCTTTCACATGAACAGCAGCAGCTTTTTGAAACTGCTAAAAATAAGGCGATACATTTAAGCAAGTATGTAGAGACACTGTTTGAATGGTCCAAGTTGGAATCTGGCGAAGAGGTTTACACGTTTGAAAAGGAAAATTTGAGTGAATATACCAGACAGGTAATAGCGGATTGGCTGGCAGATTTTGAGGCTGGAGGACTGCAGCTGCAGTTTGACATTCCTGAAGAGCCCATTTTCATATGGACAGACAAGACAGCATATCATCGGATTTTGAGCAATATTTTTTCCAACATCCTTCATCACAGCGAAGCAAGCTGCTTGTCTCTATCAATCGGCAATCGTTCCGATTCAGTTGTAATAAAAATATCAGATAATGGAGTAGGTATAGCGGCAGAAGAACTGCCGCATATTTTTCAAAGATTATATAAATGCGATAGTGCCCGTTCCGTTCATAGTAACGGCTTGGGACTTTCAATTGCGCAGGAGCTTGTTTATAAATTAGCTGGGCAGCTTTCTGTCGAGAGTGAGCAGGGGACAGGGACGACCTTTAGTATCGTATTTTCAAAAAATATGATTAAGTCATGATTTCAGCAAGGTTTTAACAAGGTGTGTTTGCTATGATTTGGTTGAAGGGAGGAAAAACAATATGGAAAAACCTCTTGTACTATCAACAAGTCGTCTTACCAAAAAATATGGAGATCAGGTAGTTATAGGCGGTATTGATATGTCTGTGAAAAAAGGTAGAATTTATGGTCTCATAGGAAGGAATGGTGCAGGAAAAACAACAATAATGAAAATGATTCTAGGCTTGACGGCTGTTTCATCGGGGGATATCTGGTTGTTTAACCAGCCGCTTAAACAGAATGAAGAAAAACTGTATCCAAGAGTTGGTTCAATCATTGAAACGCCTTGCTTTTACGCACATCTAACAGGCACAGAGAATCTGAAAATATTTGCCCGGCTTCGTGGAACGATTAGCAAATCTGCAGTAGAACAGGCATTGACAGTGGTGGGACTGCCTTTCGAGGACCGAAAACCCTTTTCAGCGTATTCTATGGGGATGAAGCAACGGTTAGGAATTGCTAATGCTATACTGAATGACCCAGAGCTTTTGATTCTTGATGAACCGACCAATGGACTTGATCCAATTGGAATTGCTGAGATGCGCGTCTTTTTAAAAGACTTGAGCCGAGAACAGGGCAAAACTATTATTATCTCCAGTCATATTCTTTCAGAAATTACTTTGCTTGCGGACGATATAGGGATTGTTCATAACGGTGTTTTACTGGAAGAATGCTCAGTTACTGAGTTAGAAGAACGGGCAGTAGAGTATATATTGCTAAAGACAGAAGATATAAAGAGGACTGTTTATCAGTTGGAAAACGAGCTTGGCATCGAGAAATATACTGTTGAAGAATCTGGTTTTATCAAAATATATGATAAAAAAGTCTCTATTTCTTTTATTGGGAAAGCGTTGATTGATAATGGGATAGGTATCACCCATCTGGAGCAGAAAATCAGTAATTTAGAAGATCATTTTAAGCTGCTTACAGGAGGTAGTATTAGTGGATAATGTACTAGCTGCTGAACTGCGAAAGGTTAAGAAAAATAGAATGATAGGTATTGGGTTTCTGATTGTTTGTGCAGTTCCTGTACTGTTTATATTGAAAAGCCTGTTGATAGATGAAACCCTCTTTTCATATCAAGAATGGATGCAAGGCATTTCGATGTTCCTCTACATGATTTTTCCAGTGATAAGCGGACTCGTCATCACTCAGCTGATTCAAAAAGAATATGAAGAAAAGACAGTGATTAATAATTTGACTGCTCCAGTGAAGCGTAGTTATTTTATTGCAGCGAAGCTTATTGTTTGGGCTATCTGGTATCTTTTGACGCTGGCATCAACAGTTCTAATTACCATAATCGGCAGCTTTTTATTCTATGACTCAAGTATAGTTAGTCAAGGCATATCTTTAGTTTGGACAGGTCTTGTAAAAACTGGGGCTTTTAGTTTTGCAGCTTTCATGCCGGTATTGTGGATAGCTGTCAAACAAAGAACACTCTTTTATCCAGCGATTCTGTTCACCTTATTGTTTACCGGACTTCAGGTAGCTGGATCACAAATATCTCTGGAGATGCTTCCATTAGGAAGTGTAGTTCCTTGGTCAGCTGTCAGTATCTTACAATTGATAGACGACGGAAGTATTTACTGGTATGTGTGTCTGGCTTCAATTGTGATATCAGGACTTTTAGGCTGTCTGCTGGCTATTTGGACATTTAAAAGACAGGATTTATGAGTAGGGAGGATTTGGGATGAGAGAGGAAAATGCTGATAAGCAGACACCCCTCATAGAAAAGGATAGTTCTTTCCTTTTCGGGAAAAAAAACGAAGATAGATGAAACTATGTTTTCTCTTTTCTAAAAAGAAAAGACCATCGTTGTTTTATCTCTACGCTACTTTTCTTTACTTAAAGCTGCGTTCTTCAAGGTTTTTCTTTAGTTTTTTCCTTTTAACGATACTTATTAAAATAGGGGCTGTGACATTAGTATGCCTCAGTCCCTTAAAACCGGATAAACGGTGTTTCAGAAGTAACTTCTTCGACAATAAGGCGGAAATTCGCAAAAATTTGTAGAACAATTTTCGGAATTTCCGCCTTATTGCTTGAAGCTGAACACTTCGGCACTGACCCCCAA
>NZ_JBXPBP010000028.1:0-9885 GCF_056924295.1 Enterococcus sp. LJL128
AACTGCGAATTATGATTCGCCACGGCAACGCTTTAATTGTAAACTAAAAAAGACCAAGAGAAATGTTTCCTCTTGATCTTCAAAAATTCTAAGATTTCTCTTCACCAACATTAGTTGACAAAGAGCCAGAATTCTGAAAAAAATGCAGGAAAAGAAGACTGAAATCCCAGAGCACTACTCCGACCTCAGTCTTCTTTCTTTTAGCACTTATACTATTCAATACTCAAGTGAGTTAAATCGTCTGCAATTCCTTCTTAGCAGCTGGTGCTTTGACATTTAAGGTAATCTTACCCTTGCTTGCACCAATTGTTACTTTGTCGCCTAAATGAATTTGACCGGAAAGCAGTGCTTCACTCAAGCGGTCCTCTACTTCTTTTTGCAGAGCCCTACGGATTGGACGTGCACCGTATTCAGGATCAAAGCCTACTTTTCCTATGACATCAATTGCAGATGGTGTAATCTTCACATAGACATCTTGTTCAGCCATCCGTACCACAATAGCCTTACTCATTATCTTAACAATTTCATGAATTTCATCCTGATCCAGCGAACGGAAGACAATCGTTTCATCAATCCGGTTAAGAAATTCCGGACGAAATGCTTTTTTCAGTTCTTCCAAAATTCGCTTCTGCATTGCATTATGATCCTTCGTTAAATCCTGAACGTTGAATCCAACATTCTTCTCTTCACGAATCGCAGTTGCACCAATATTTGACGTCATAATCAATATAGTATTTCTAAAATCGACCTTACGTCCTTTAGAATCAGTCAAATGACCATCATCCAACACTTGTAAAAGAATATTGAAAACATCCGGATGAGCCTTTTCCACCTCATCCAGCAAGATTACAGAATATGGTTTTTGACGAATTTTTTCAGTCAACTGACCACCTTCTTCATAACCTACATACCCTGGAGGTGAACCAATCAGTCGGCTGGTACTATATTTTTCCATAAACTCAGACATATCCACCCGAATCAGGGCATCTTCACTGCCAAACATCGTTTCAGCCAATGCTTTCGCCAGCTCTGTCTTTCCTACTCCAGTAGGACCAAGGAACATAAAGGAACCAATCGGCCGATTCGGATCCTTCAGACCGCTTCGTGCCCGGCGAATTGCTCTGGAAACGGCTTGAACTGCTTCATCTTGTCCAACAACACGATGGTGAAGAATTGATTCGAGCTCCATCAATCGTTCACTCTCTTTTTTCTCCAGCTGCTGCAGCGGCACGCCTGTCCATTGAGAAACCACTGCTGCAACATCTTCATCTGTTACTCTATTTGTATAACCTGATGCTTCTTTTTGCTCCAGCAGCAACAAATTCTCCAGTTTCTGCATCAGTTTCTTTTCCTTCATCCGCAGTCTCGCTGCACTTTCAAAGGACTGTTCCAGAATAGCTTCTTCCTTTTCATCTGACAGTTCCTGAATCTCTGTACGCAAATGATTAATTTCTGAAGGTTCATCCGCCAAATCCAAACGAACTTTAGCTGCTGACTCATCCATCAAATCAATCGCTTTGTCCGGCAATTGCCGTGAATTGATGTAGCGGACAGAAAGCTGTACTGCTGCATGCAGTGCTTCATCAGTAATCTCAACCCCATGATGAGCCTCATATCTGGACCGTAGTCCCTTCAAAATCTCAATAGCTTCTTCCGGTGTTGGCTCATCAATCTGCACACGAGCAAAACGTCTTTCCAAAGCAGAATCTTTTTCGATATATTTTTGATATTCATCTAGGGTTGTTGCACCAATCGTCTGTAGTTCGCCTCGAGCCAATGCCGGCTTTAAAATATTGGAAGCATCAATTGCTCCTTCAGCACCGCCGGCACCAATTAACGTATGAAGCTCATCGATAAACAGGATTACCTGACCGTCTTGATAAATTTCGTCGATGACTTTTTTCAATCGATCTTCAAACTCGCCACGGTACTTAGTCCCGGCTACCAGTGCACCCATATCCAACATCATCAGACGTTTTTCCTGCATAGCCTGAGGAACCTCTCCATTAACTATCTTCTGTGCCAGACCTTCAGCAATTGCTGTTTTACCTACACCTGGTTCACCAACCAGTACAGGATTATTTTTAGTTCTTCTACTTAAAATCTGAATCAGTCTTCTTACTTCATCTGAACGGCCAACAACTGGATCAAGGTTCTTTTCTCGAGCCAATTTCGTTAAATCTCTAGCAAGCGAATCTAGTGTAGGTGTACCGCCGCCCTTTTGCGCAGCACCCTTTTGATTTTTCCGTTTGTTGCCAGACATCGCCATCTGTGGGTCATTAATACCAATTTTTTTCATAAGCAGCTGCCGAACCTTGATTAGGCTTAAACCTAAATTTACTAGAATTCGTGAAGCTAATATATCTTCATCACGCAACAACCCCAGCAGCAAATGCTCTGTCCCAATATTCGGAGCACCTAAGCGTTTAGCTTCTTCTCCAGAGTAAGCAAAAATTTGCTTCGCCCGAGGTGAATAAGGTAGATAAATCCCTTTTGGATAGGATTTTGCCATTCCGTACCCCATCAAGTGTTCAATTTCCTCGCGAATATCATTTTTTTCTACATTCAACTGGCGCAGTGTTTTGCCGGCAATACCTTTCGGCTCAATTACTAATGCCAGCAGCAAGTGTTCTGAGCCAACCGACTGATGCTTGAAATATTTTGCCTCTTCCTGTGCAATAGCCAAAACGGCTTTAGCGCTATCTGTAAATAACTCATCCATAAACTATTCCTCCTCATAGCTCAGACGCTCCAAAAAAGCATACATTAACTGAGCACGTAAAAAATCTTCCTGTGCGCCAAATTTTCCCAGCACATTTTTTCCCAAAGCAGCAAGCATCAAATTGCCTTCCTTCTTCGTCACTACTTCTTCTTCATATAATTTCTGCACAAAAACCAATGCGTCTTTCTCTGATAGCTGATCACCAATGAATTGCTCCATCTGCTTAAGCAGCTGTGTACTGTCAGATAGCTGAACCTTGGCAATTCGGATATAGCCGCCTCCACCTCGTTTACTTTCAACAGAATATCCCCGCTGAATGGTAAAACGAGTATTAATTACATAATTTATCTGGGAAGGGACACAATTGAATAAATTGGCCATCTCGGCACGTCGAATCTCAATCTTACTGCTATCTTCTAGTATCTTTTTCAAATAGGCTTCAATCAGATCAGAAGTGTTCTTATTGTTCATGACATTATCCTTCTCCCTTGACTAATACTGACCATAATTATATCGTTTTTGTACAAGTAAATAAAGAAGAAAGCTTATACTTTATTGAAAAATCAAAGGATTTTCAACAAATAATTCACATTTTCAGTATTGACCTTGGAGTTTACTCTAATGTTATGATGAAATCAGGAGGAAAACAACATGACCACTGAATGGACAATCAACGAGATTGCTAAGCTGACAAACCTTTCAAAAGACACTATCCGGTATTATGAAAAAGAAAAACTGATTACACCTAAACGCAGCGACAACAATTACCGCATCTATTCAAAAGAAGAGCTGCTCAAGCTAAAATATATCGCTGTAATGAAATATGCCCGCTTTTCTCTAAAGGAAATCAACACCTTCGTGCTGCTCTTTGACCAGGAGCTTTCTGAAGACTGCAACCAGCAGGGTAAAACTTTACTAGAGAAAAAAATTAGCGATTTAGAGAGAGCCGTGCGACATTATCAGGCAATTCTACAGCTGTTAAAGCAAATCCCCTATACGGATGACTTTCAGCAGTTGAAACAGCACTTGGAAAATAGCGGCACTGATCACTCTTTAGATAGTTTTATTGAAAAATTATTTGAAGAAATCAAGGAGGAAACATATGAAAACAATTTATCATTCCACTGAAGAATCACTGCAGCTGATTACGATGCCGCGGATATTTCCTATAAATTGCTACATTATTTTAGAAAAAGACTACTGTGTACTAATCGATTGTAGTAAACAAGGGATGGCAGAACCCATCATTAAAGCGGTAGAGGATACCGGCAAACCTTTGAAGTATATCATTCTGACCCATGCACATGCCGATCATACTGGAGATATCAATAAAATAAAAAATTATTTTCCAAAAGCAAAAGTCTGCATTGGTGCACAAGAATTTTCAGATAGTAAAACAGGCGTGAGAAATATCCATCTACCGATAGAACCGGATCTGCTGCTGAAGCACAAAGATGTCTTAGGAAGCTTAGTTGTATATGAAACGCCTGGCCATACCAATGGATCAATTTCATTGATTGATACACGGAGTCTTTCAAGCTACGTAGGTGATTTAATTCAAACTAGGGGCGGAGCTGCTATTTCCGGAGATTTGCGCTGGCGTTTTCCTTTTCCAGCTTTTGCTACTGTAGATAAGCAGGCAGCTGTTGATTCAGTCAAAAGTCTATACGCAGATTATACAATTTACAAAACTTTTTGCGGACATGGCCCTGTATTGGTTCCCACACATAATGAAATTACTCAGTTAATTAAACGGGCTGAACAAAAAATATAATACAAAAGAAAGCTGTGACATAGAAATAAGCTCATTTTTCCCAACACGCTCTACACATAAAAAAAACTCATACGAAGCCTATTTTCAGCTTTGTATGAGGCTTTTTTTAGTTTTTATTAATTATAAAGCAACCTATCTTACAGCGATTACTTCAATTTCTACTAACCCGTTATTAGGTAATGCTCCTACCTGAAAAGCACTGCGGGCTGGAGCCTCTTCTGTAAAGAATTCACTATAGACTTGATTCATCTCCTGAAAATCAGCAATGTCCTTCAACAGTACTAGTGTCTTTACTACGTCCTTCATCTCCAAACCCAACTCTGACAACAGCAGCTGTACGTTTTCTAAAGCAAAACGAGTTTGAGCATTAATATCTGCGCCCATTTCCTTTGTACGATGATTGATTCCCAGTTGTCCTGAAAGATAGACTGTTTCTCCTTGGGCCGCCACACCATGAGAATAGGGTCCTAATGCGCTTAATTTATCTGAATTATGCGTTTTCTTCATTTTTTACTTCCTTTCCATAGGCTTGGTCTAAAGCCTGACGAATATCTTCTACAATCGACATAGGAGCTTCCAGTCCAACATACATTCGAATATGTGATGGAGAAAGACCACGTTTTTTCACAGCTTCTAGATTACTTCCTTTAAATACTGGTAAAGCCAAGCTTTCAAAGCCGCCCCAGCTAACCCCAATTGTAACGACTTTTAATGCATTGACAAATGTTTTCAACTGATCAAAGTCCGTATCCTGTAAATCAATCGCAAACAATGAGCCGTATCCTTTAAGATATTTATCAGCCAGCTGTTTTTGCTCCCCTTCAGCAAGGTACGGATGATAGATTTTACTAATACGGTGATCTTTGCTTAAACAATCTAAAACCGTTTTAATTGCTTCTGTCTGATGAGCCATCCGTACAGCTAACGTACGTAACCCACGAATAGCCAGCCATGAATTAAACGGACTGTTGACTGCTCCTAAAGCCTGATGCCCTTTTTCGAATATCTCGTCCACCAGCTGTTCTGAGCCTACCACAGCGCCTGCAACGATGTCCGAATGCCCGCCGATATATTTGGAACAGGAATGAATAACAACGTCCACACCGTAATCTAACGGGTGCTGGAACAGTGGTGATGCCCACGTATTATCGATAACTGTATAGGCTCCCTGCTTTTTCGCCAGCTCAGTAATTTTTTCCATATCTAAAAGCTCGAACTTTTGAGAAGATGGGCTCTCAAAATAGATAAGTTTTGTATTCTCCTGAATGTGTTCTTCAACCTCAGCTGTTGTCGCTACATCAATTTTTGTCAGCTCTACGCCAAACTTTCCCATATCCTGCATGAATGAGAGTGACTCTCCATAGATTGTATTCACCATTAACACATGATCTCCCTGTGCCAGTAACGTAAACAGCGTTGCAGATATTGCCCCCATCCCTGATGAAAAGACCTTACACTTCTCTCCACCTTCAAGTTGAGCAATTTTCTTTTCCAATATCTCAGTTGTTGGATTTGTTCCGCGCGTATATACGTAATTATTCTTTTCATCTACGCTGGCTGCCATGAATTCTTCATAGGTTGGAAAGAAAAAGGACGAGGTTTGAACAATTTCCGGAGTCATTGCATGATAAGCCTTTCCCGTTGTCTTTTCTACCTCACAGCAAATATTTTCATAATACTCATTCATATCATTATTTCCTTCTTTCCTTAAAGTGAATCGGGAATTTCGTGTGCTTCCTCTTTCTTGTACTGATTATCCAATGCTTTCACAAACGGATAGAATATGGCTACACAGGCTACCACCGAAACAATCTGAGTAACGGCTCCCTGCCACTGGCCAACTAGAAATCCAGAGAAAATAAACGGTGTTGCCCACGGTGCTTGAATATTAGTAAACATTGGCATAAAACCTATCTTCATTGATACAAGCGCTATTAAAACAGAAACAATAGGTGCAATAGTAATTGGAATTAAAATCAGCGGATTAAAGATAACCGGCAAACCGAAAATTAGCGGCTCATTAATATTGAAAAACGCAGGAACAAAAGAAATTTTTGACATTGCTTTCATCCGTGAAGAGCGTCCTACAATCGCCATTGCAATCGCTAACCCAATCGTACAGCCGGCACCACCTATTGTGGCGAATTGATCCAGCATCTGAACCGTACCGAAATTGCCATTTTCAGCAGTTAGTTTACCTAGTTCAGCTAGCGCCTGATTCTTATCAGCATTTGCATAAAGAATCGGATACAGCATAGAATTGATAACTGTTGGATGGATACCAAACCACCATAGCAAACCATTCAAACCCGCTACCACAATAATTGCAAACGGTGTTCCCACAAGTCCTTGCAGCGGAGCCTGTATCACCGCATAAATCAGTTCTGGGAAAGATTCAGCCAAGACTACACCTACCCCATTAATAATTAGTGAGACACCCACAACAAAGATTCCCGGCAACAAAGCGCTAAAAGCCTGACTTACCATAGTAGGCACGCTCTCCGGCATCCGGATAATCAGATTCTTCTTTACACAGAAACGGGTAATTTCAACAGAAAGAATCGACATGATAATCGCAGTAATAACTCCTTGCGTACCAAGCCAGTTAAATGACAGAACCCGCCCGACAACTTCTCCAGACTCAGCAACCACTGTCTTAGGTAAAACCACCACATAGGCTACCAGACCTAAAACCAGCGAAGTCAATCGATCCATGTCATAGCTCTCCGCCAGTTTATAAGACATCGTGCCGGCAAAAATAATCCCCATCATATTAAACGTAGCCCGGTAAGCAGGGGAGATAAAATCCATCCAGCCTGTGCCAAAAATCCCTGCCATGAACTCTTCGTAACCGGATACAGGAAAATCCGTAATTAGCATAAAAATTGAACCAATAATTGTTAACGGCATAATTGCAAAAAAACCATTCCTAAGTGCCTGAAAATATCTCAAATTCGTTATTTTAGATACCTTCGGGACTAATGTCGCTTCAACCCAACCAGTGAGTTTTTCCATTTGAATCTCCTCCCAAAAATGAATAAATTTATTATAGATTCATCTTATTTCCATTTCAATTTTAAGTAAATAGCAGCCCTTCATTCTGTAACTATGTTTCATAAATAACTAGAATAAGGTATACTGATGGCGAAACAAAGTTTCTTTATACTATCGAGTAGGTGATCTTATGAATCTAATTGAAGAACTGCAACAGGAAAAAAAATTTACTTTTAATGAACGCTTGATTATTGAGTTTGTTCTTGCTCATGCTGAACGAGTACTCCATATGTCCATCTATGAACTAGCAGAAGCTACCAGCTCTTCCACCTCTACGATTGTTCGCCTATGCAAAAAAGCCGGCAGCAGCGGCTTTAAAGAGTTTAAAATAAGACTTTCCCGGGATTTAGAACTACATTATCAAAATATTCGTAATATTGATGCCAATATGCCCTTTCATTCAGGTGATTCTGATGTTGTAGTTGCAAAAAAAATTGCCCAGCTTACAGAAGAATCCATTCAATCTACGCAAATCCTGTTAACCGAAGCAGAGCTTAATAAAAGTGTAGATTTGCTCATGCAAGCCAAAAATATCCTGGCTGTCGGCGTCAGCAACTCTTTCATTCGCCTAACAGATTTTCAAACAAAGCTGCTGCGGATCAATATGTATATTCATCTTGTTCACTTACAACCAGAACAGTTCTATCTAGCCGCCAATGCGACAAAAGAAGATGCAGCCATTATTGTTTCCTATAGCGGCAACACAGCGGAAACAGTCAATGAAGCCCGTATCTTCATTAAAAGAGGAACACCTATCATTGCTATCACTTCAAACTTAGACAGTCAGCTGGCGAAATATGCCACAGTAGTATTAAGAATACCTAACAATGAACACACGGATTTCAAGGTTTCAACCTTCTCCTCCCAACTGTCTATCGAATACATTTTAAATGTTTTATACTCATGCATTTTCAATCGAAATTTCGAAAAAAATTACACATCTCAAAAAAATACACCTATTTCTATCTTGAAGTTTTAGGCTTAGATAATCCTTCAAACAATTCATCTTGTCCGTTCTTCATGTATATTAAAAAGCATCCTCACCTAAGCAAAGGATGCTTTTCTCATACTAAGAAGCTCCTCTGAAGGGAAGCACTCTTAAAAATCATTTAGTTTTTTAGAATCTTAATGTGTAGCCTTCTGCCTTGCTAAATGCAGAATTACTTGGCTTTACTCATTCAAAATATTATTGAATCAGCCAGGTCGCTTCTCTGTCATCGTTTGCTATACTTAAAAAAGATGACGAAAATTTAACTTTCACAGGATCATCATTTCCCCATAAAGTGACGTCTCCTGTCCATTCTTCCCCGTCTTTCAACGTTTCCAAATTAAACGATTTCCCACCAACATGCGCCTTGTCAGAACCAGTCTGTAAAACAGTATGCCAATCATACGGAGATATATTCAATCCTTTGCCAGTCTCATTTTTATAAGTGACATTTACTTTGTATGTTGTTGACCCTAATGCCGGCTCACCTTCACCTATAGAATTGACTGTTACTGTCACTCCATACATTGTTACCCCATCACCAACAGCTAAATCAGTCAGTTTATCTTCTGGTGTATCTTTGGGTTCTGTTTTACTTTCGCCACACCCAGCTATTCCTACTACTAAAAATAGCAATAGAACCAACAAGTACCAACGCTCTGATTTAACTTTTTCAATAAAATTTCTCATTTTCTTTTTCTCTCCCATCCAATTTTTCTAGCTACTAAGAGCTATATTACCTTTCCCAACTACTACCCAAGAAATTGATTGCACTCACATACATTATATCATTTATAATAGGCTTAACAATATTTAAAAAAAGACTTTGATAATTTTTACATAACAAAAAAACCTTGCTTAAAAAGTAAGGCTTTAACAATCGGGAAGACAGGATTCGAACCTGCGACCCCTTGGTCCCAAACCAAGTGCTCTACCAAGCTGAGCTACTTCCCGAAAATAAACTAAGTTAATAAAAAAAGACTATAGACATAAAAGGAACGAAAGATGCCCTTTAAATCTGAAGTCAGATATTCTAACTATGCACCCAAAGGGAGTCGAACCCCTAACCTTTTGATTCGTAGTCAAACACTCTATCCAGTTGAGCTATGGGTGCTACATATTTCTAATGCCGAGGACCGGAATCGAACCGGTACGGTGATCACTCACCGCAGGATTTTAAGTCCTGTGCGTCTGCCAGTTCCGCCACCCCGGCGCGGTACTTGAAAGCGGAAAACGGGGTTCGAACCCGCGACCCCCACCTTGGCAAGGTGGTGCTCTACCACTGAGCTATTTCCGCGTTTCTGGATGCCGGCTAAAGGACTTGAACCCTCGACCCTCTGATTACAA
>NZ_JBXPBP010000029.1:0-5185 GCF_056924295.1 Enterococcus sp. LJL128
ACTAAATCTAAGAAAATTAGGAAAATATATGGAGAGAAAGAGAAGGGAAGAAGAAAAAACAAGCCCGATTTTGACATTCATCATCAAAATCGAGCTTGTTTTCTTTTTGAGAGTGGATTATGTCCCACTCCCTTTTTTATGAACGACTTTACATATGATTTCTATACAAGCCGACAACCTTACCAAGAATGGTAACATTGTTTAGACGGATAGGCTCAAGCAGATCATTTTCAGGTTGTAGCCGGATATGATCAGATTCCTTAAAGAATCGTTTACAGGTGGCTTCATCCTCATCAGTCATGGCAATTACAATATCCCCGTTTGTAGCAGCCTGCTGCTTACGGACGATTACTTGATCACCGTCAAGAATTCCTGCGTTAATCATACTTTCTCCTCTAATAGTCAGCATGAACAATGCATTCTGTTCTGTTTTTAAATCAGGCGGCAATGGGAAGAAATCTGACGCTTCTTCAACTGCGAGGATAGGTTCGCCGGCAGTAACTACACCGAGCATTGGGATTGTTGTCGGTTGTACGCCGATTTTTTCCAGACCTTCTGCAGTTAATTCAATAGCCCGCGGTTTTGTAGGGTCTCTAAGAATTAGACCTTTCTTTTCCAATCTTGCCAGATGACCGTGAACAGTGGAAGTAGAGGAAAGATCCACCGCTTTTCCAATCTCGCGAACGGTTGGAGGATATCCTTTGAGTTCAACTTGTTCATATATATATTTTAATACTTCGACTTGTCTTGTTTCGGTACGTTTAGCCAATATCCACACCTTCTTTCCAATTTATAGTTACAGTCTAACATACTTGTCTTTTTAAATCAAACAAGCGTTCGTCTTTTTTAGAGAGAAAGATAGTTGTTTTTTTTGCCGGCTTCTTATAAGATAAGAATGATTGATAAAGGAGGAACGTAGCATGCTGTCAAAAGAAAAACTAGCTCGAATCAATGAGCTGGCTCGTAAGAAGAAAGAGGGGGAACTAACCTCTGCGGAAATAAAGGAGCAAAAGCAGCTTAGAGAAGAATACCTGCAGACCTTTCGTAAAGGAATGCGCCATCATATAGAGGGAATGAAAGTTGTTGATCCGAAAGGAAACGACGTGACTCCTGAAAAACTGAAACAAATCCAAAAGGAAAAAGGACTGCATAATCGCGATTAATTATAGTTCTTTTTACCAAAAGTAATTGCTTTCATAAATAACTTAAGGTACAATGGATTTAATAAAGGTAAAAAAAACCTAAATAGGAGATGATTTTTTTGTTCGACAAAACTGATCAACTTGGTGTTAATACGGTGCGTATGCTTAGCATCGAATCAATCCAAAAGGCGAATTCTGGACATCCGGGTCTACCAATGGGAGCTGCGCCAATGGCGTACGCATTATGGACGAAGCATCTAAAAGTAAATCCAAAGACCTCAACAAACTGGTCTGACCGCGACAGATTTGTGTTATCAGCTGGTCATGGCTCTGCATTGTTATATAGCTTGCTTCATCTATCTGGCTATCAGGTTACGATTGATGATTTGAAGCAGTTCCGCCAATGGGACAGCAAGACACCTGGACATCCGGAGGTCGGACATACAGACGGCGTGGAAGCGACAACTGGTCCTCTTGGACAAGGAATTGCTATGGCTGTTGGGATGGCAATGTCGGAAGCACATTTGTCAGCAGTTTATAACCGAGACAGTTTCCCAGTTGTAGACCATTTCACCTATGCATTGTGCGGGGACGGCGATTTGATGGAAGGCGTTTCTCAAGAAGCTGCATCGATGGCTGGTCATATGAAACTGGGCAAGTTAATTGTGTTGTATGATTCGAATGATATCTCTCTAGACGGCCCTACTTCAAAAGCATTTACTGAGAATGTAGGCGCTCGTTTTGAAGCTTATAACTGGCAGCATATTCTAGTAAAAGACGGTAATGATCTGGAAGCAATTTCGAAAGCAATTGAGGAAGCGAAGGCAGAAACCGATAAACCAACATTGATTGAAGTGAAGACAGTTATCGGCTACGGCTCTCCTAAAGAAGGCACATCGGCTGTTCACGGCGCTCCACTTGGTCAAGAAGGAATTGATGCAGCCAAAGTTGTCTATGGCTGGGATGCTCCTGATTTTTCTGTTCCAGAGGAAGTTGCGGAACGCTTTAAAGAAGCAATGATTGTTGAAGGAGAAAAGGCAGAAGCAAAATGGAACGAAATGTTTAAAAACTATCGTAATGCTCATCCTGAGCTTGCTAAACAATATGAAGAAGCGTTTTCAGGGAAGCTGCCTGAAAATTGGGATAAAGAGTTACCAATATACGAAGTAGGCAGCAGTGCTGCAAGCCGAGTGACAAGTAAAGAGACAATTCATGCGATTTCTAAAGCTGTACCAAGCTTCTGGGGTGGATCAGCCGATCTTTCAGCATCGAATAATACGATGGTTGCAGGAGAAAAAGACTTTGAACCTGGACAATACGAAGGTCGTAATATTTGGTTTGGTGTTCGTGAATTTGCGATGGCAGCTGCGATGAACGGCATTCAGCTTCATGGCGGAACAAAAGTTTATGGTGGTACATTCTTTGTATTTACCGATTATCTGCGTCCAGCTATCAGACTTGCTGCAATTCAACACACACCAGTAACTTATGTTCTAACTCATGATTCAGTTGCCGTTGGGGAAGATGGTCCAACACATGAACCAATTGAACAGCTGGCAAGTGTTCGTTGTATGCCAGGTGTCCAAGTAATTCGTCCAGCAGACGGCAATGAAACAGTTGCGGCCTGGAAAATTGCGATGACAACAACCGACAAACCAACAATCCTTGTATTGAGCCGTCAAAATTTGCCGGTGATTGAAGGAACAAAGGAAAATGCAGTTGAAACAGTTGCTAAGGGTGCCTATGTTATTTCTCCTCAAAAAGGAGCGAAGCCGGAAGGTATTCTCATCGCTACAGGCTCTGAAGTGAATTTAGCTGTTGAAGCACAAAAAGCTTTAGCTGAACAAGGAAAAGATGTTTCTGTTGTCTCCATGCCAAGCTTTGATTTGTTTGAACAACAATCAGCTGAATACAAAGAAGCTGTTTTACCAAAAGAAGTGACAAAACGTGTCGCTATCGAAGCTGCTTCGCCATTTGGCTGGGAGCGTTATGTTGGTAATGGAGCGATAATCGCTATTGACCATTTCGGTGCGTCAGCACCAGGCGACATTGTACTGAAAGAATTCGGCTTTACTGTTGAAAATGTTGTTGAAAAATACACAGCATTATAATTCTAAAATTAACTAATAGACGAATGACTAATTTTAGCCCTATGGTCATGGTAAGCGTAAAAACAGAATAGAACACAAGAACCTGGAACAAAATGCAGAAAATCTCTGATTTTGTTTCAGGTTTTTTTGATTATATGTCAATTTTTGTTGGTGGGACAAAAAACAGAAGGCATTGGTAATTCCTTGTTTATGCTTCTTGAAGAATCTCAATTTCTTTTTGAACCAGAAAGACAATCGGGGATCTAGCATATCAAGTTCTTCAAAGAAACGTTTGGCATTTTGAGGAGTAAAGGCAAATTTGAGAAATTGAACAGTATCATATGTGATACTCAAGTTTGAATCATAACTGAGTAATTCATCGAGAATATCTGTGTGAGTTAATGGTCGTTTGAACAGTGAATGATAGGGACGATGCTGACTATCCAATTCAACTGAATATTTTAAAAGTAACTACCAATACTGTTTTGAGTTGACGGTACTGTTTCTAGAAAGGCTCATCTGTTAGCCCAAGTAAAACTCTAACATTCTTATCCATAGAGGAACAATCTTTCTGATGATTTGTGATTTTGGTCGCTTTCATTTTATCTATTTGTTGTTTGGATACTTAAAAGAGTTAATAGGTGTTTATCAATAAAATGAGTTATGGAGATAAGCACACATATATATAAGTTCTTTATTTATATCTAAAAGTAGTTTATAATAAATGGTAGAGGAAGGGGAGATAAAATGTTAACTGAATTAATTTTAAATGTTAGAAAAAATAGTCTAAAGAAAATATTGCTATGGCAAACTTTGATTGTGATTTTGGGGAGTTTATTTGTATTGCCGACACGGGGAAGTGCTGAAGCTTTAGATAAAGTGGATATTAATTATGCTAATCAAGTAGACTTAGAGCTGATAACAGGTATAGGCCCCGTTATTTCAGAAAGAATTGTTCAGGGAAGACCTTATGAATCATTGGATGATTTGTTAAAAGTTAAAGGGATAGGCACAAAGACTTTAGAGAAAATCAAAGCTCAGAATGTTGCATTTGTAATTAAAGACTCAGAAACAAAGACATACAGAGAATGGTTTCCAAACAATATTCATTTAGCGAGAGGAGCCGCTAACATGAATTTAAGTCTTAGCTATGATGATGATGATGAACTTGATGAAGAAGTTACATATGAGGAATTAAGAAAGAAAACGGGGATAACTGTAAATTCAGAGGCTTTTAAACAAAACAAGGAATGCTTCTATATGCTTCAAGGATTAAGGTATTTAGAAATAATAGATGGCTTTAAAATGGACGGAAATGTAGATTTTAGTCCATTAAAAAATTTAAAACAAATAGATGGATTAAGATTTCAGTTTATTGAACTGCAGTCAGAAAAGCTTTGTGATTTGTTTAAGTATACTGAAAATGTAGATTCTATCTCAGTCTGGTGTGCAGGAGGATCATCTGATAAAGGAAGCTTTTTACAAAATTTATATAAATTTAAAAAATTGAAGTATTTATCTTTTTTTTGGACTGATATCCAGAGTTTAGAATTTGTATCAAAAATTGAAAGATTAGAAACCTTGGCATATAATGAACCTTGCAGACAAGGGTCTGCTGAAATATTTTATCCTGTTAATGACTTGCCATACTTTAAAAAATTAATCATCGACAATAATTTCAATAATTATTCAGCAGTAGAAATGTCCCGTATTTATCGAGAGATTAATGCTAAAATTGAGATGGGTGACTATCATTACTGGTAGTTTGTTTGTACGCCGATTGTAAAATTAAGCTAGACAACAATAAAGCTATTTGTGCTACATTCGGCTCTTTGTCAACTAATGTTGGTGAAGAGAAATCTTAGAATTTTTGAAGATCAAGAGGAAATATTTCTCTTGGTCTTTTTTAGTTTACAATTAAAGCGTTGCCGTGGCGAATCATAATTCGCAGTT
>NZ_JBXPBP010000030.1:0-4166 GCF_056924295.1 Enterococcus sp. LJL128
TAAAAGCACGCTCCTTTTGATTTGGTTTAGTCACTTTAATCTTACACGGTTGCGTGCTTTTTGTGTACCCTAAAATCAAAAAAGTAGGACAATAATCAGATTTTCTTCTGACTATTGTCCCACTCCCATTTTTTGTTTGTTTTCGCTATTTTTTGTTACAATGATACTAGCAAAGGGGAGGATATTATCATGGGAAAACCAATTATTTTTCTTCAGGAAAAGCTTAAGCCTGAACAAATTAAACGAATCACAGAAACTGCTGAAAACTATCTTGTGCTTGATTCGTCAACTGACTCTCAAACGTTTAACGAAGAGGATATAGCTATTATGCTCGGCTGGAACAAGGAAATAGGCCCTCGTCTATTAGCGAATCCGCATAGTCAGCTCCAATGGGTACAGTCTATTTCGGCAGGAGTTGATTCTTTTGATTTGGCTGCTTTTCAGAACAAAAATATCTTATTATCTAACGGCAGCGGTATTCACAGTGTTTCCATAACTGAGCATGTATTAGGTGTTTTATTATCCGAATATCGAGGATTGCGCAGTGCAGTCATTGATCAAAAGAAAAACGCATGGAGCCGGTCTACCAGTAAAATACGGCAGCTTTCAGGTCAAAAAATGTTAATTGTGGGCACTGGAAAAATCGGACAACAGCTGGCTGCATTTGCTCAAGGATTAAAAATACAGACATACGGCATCAATTCAACGGGGCATCCATCATCTGGCTTTTTGGAATGTTACTCACAAAAAAATATGAGTCGAATTATTCAGGACATGGATATTGTTGTTAATATTTTACCGTTAACAGAGGAAACGTATTATTTATACGACGAAGCTATGTTTAATGCAATGAAAAAAGGAGTTGTTTTTATCAATGTGGGAAGAGGACCTTCGGTCAAAACAACAGATTTGCTCTCCGCTCTCAATAATGAACAAATTAGTTTTGCCGCACTGGATGTTTTTGAAGAAGAACCATTACCCAAAGACTCTCCATTATGGACACTAGATAATGTTCTGATTACCCCGCATATTTCAGGTATGACTGCCGGCTTTAAAGAAAAGTTAACCAGAATATTTTTGAGCAATTTAAAAAGTTTTATTGAAGCTGGAAAACTTGAAAAAAATCAAGTCGACCTTACAAAAGGTTATTAAACTATCCCACAATTATGATTGCTAATCCCTTTACTCGACAACTTATATAATAAAAGCCATCCGCAGTTTCCTGTTGGATGGCTTTGCTTCTTTTACAATTATAATAGATTGTTTTCCTCAGTTTCCTTTACGATATACGCAGGTCTATTTTTTGTCTCCATAAATATCTTTCCGATATATTTCCCTATAATTCCTAAGCACAACAGCTGTAGTCCGCCGACAAATAGGAAAATACAAACCATTGAGGGCCAGCCGCTCGTCGGGTCACCATACATCAATGTGCGGAACAAGATAACCAGCATCGCAATTACCGAGCCAAAACATGACAACGCACCCACATATGAAGCAATGTTCAATGGAACTTCAGAAAAATTGATGATACCGTCTATCGAATAGCTCAATAGACTCCAAAAAGACCACGATGTCTCGCCTGCTACGCGTTCCCTGTTTTCATAAGAAAGATACTTTGTGTTAAACCCCACCCAGCTAAAAATCCCTTTTGAAAAACGGTTATATTCAGTCAGTTCAAGAATGCTGTCCACCATTTGGCGTGTCATCAGGCGAAAATCACGTGCACCGTCTACTATCTCAGTTTCGCCAATCTTATTAATCAATTTGTAAAACATGCGGGCAAAAAAACTACGGATAGCCGGTTCTCCATCCCTCGTTGCTCTTCGCGTACCCACGCAGTCTATATCTTCTGTTTCAATCAGCCGAATCATCTCCGGCAGTAATTCAGGCGGATCTTGTAAATCTGCATCCATGACTGTTACCAGTTCGCCTTTTGCAGCTTGTAAACCAGCATACAAACCGGCTTCTTTGCCAAAATTTCTAGAAAACGATATGTACCTAACCTTTTGGGGATAAGAACGATGCAATTCTCTTAAACAAGACAAGGTACTATCTTTTGACCCATCATTCACAAATATATATTCAATTTCATGGTCGATTTGCTGACTAACTTTTTCTACTTCCTTAAAGAAAGCTGGAATGGACTCCTCTTCATTATAACAAGGAATAACTATCGATAACATTTTCTCTTTCCTCCTACAACGGTCTTCTATTTATTATAACATACCATAAACGTAGATAAATACAACAGATTAAATAACTAGCGTATTATTAAATAAAATGAAAAAATAGCGATATAACTTCCCTATAAACAGGCTTGTTATTTATTTATTTTTATATAAAAAACAAATTTTTCTGAAATAAGTGTTGTATTTATCCGTTTTCATGGGTATTATATATATGTAGTGAATAATAAAAAATAATTTACTTGATAACTATTTATAAAGGAGATAAATATGCTTGAAACAATTGCATTAGATGATTTTGCTGTAAAAAAGCTGGAAATGTTTCATCAACTATTTGATTTTGATGATGGTGTTTATTCCCCCCGCTTCTTTAAGCAGTATTCAGAGTTTTCCTATGCCAGATTAATCTCTTTATTTTCAGAAATGAATGAAGACTTTCAGCAGCAGGCTGATTTCTCCCTTCTTTCCGAAGATGGTAAAGTCGTAATTGATAAAGAGGAGCTAATAAAAATTCCCTATCAACAATTCCTTTTCCAGGAAAGCATTGCTTATAAATTTTTATTAGCCGCAATCCTTGAGAAAAATTATCGGCTTGAAGACTTTTGTGAAGAAAATTACATAAGTAGAGCTTCTGTTCTGCGTAGACTAAATCCTCTCATTAACTATCTTAAAAAATTTGATATCCAAATCAACTGCTCCAAAATGAAAATCACCGGAAATGAAGCGATTATTCGAATCGTATATTTCAACTTTTTCTGGCTGACTTCCTTTGGAGAAGATTTTTTTGTTGCACTTGATGAAAAAAAACGTGGACCAGAATTATTCGACTTCAGCGATAAACAGCTGATGAAATATGTAGAACCACGCCAATGGTTTCTGTTAACCTCTATTAACCGGCTGCGTCTTGAAAAGGCTCATTATTTGGATGAAACACCATTTGATCAGTTGGTTTACCCCGAAACCAACCTTTCCTATTTTGATGAGCTGAAGCAGTTAGGCGTTTCCGCTGAATTCCGCTCACGAGAATGTGATTTTCTGTCTTATATGCTCTTTTACTGGATTCCCTATTTCCACTTTGATGATCCTCGCATCCCGTATGTACGCTCTTATATGCTCAGCGATAACCACCCACTGGATGACTTGATTGACCGTTTCCAATTTTTCTATAGCCATTCACTTGGCGATCTCTCTCTCACTAATGAGGAGAAAGAGCTACTACATATTAACATTTTTACAACTGTGCTTAATCATGCAATTAGAGAAAATACACTACCCCTTGCTGTTGATTTTTCTTTTGATTTGTTCAAAGGTCATCATCCATTATTTGAACCTTTATTCAAGAATATTCAAAGTTTTCTAAGGTCAACTGCCCAAATGGAACAGTATCAGTGGCTTATCAACTGCATTGACCATTTATCTTACACATGTGCAGTATTTTTACTTCCATATGTTGAAAGAAGCAGGAAAAATCATTTACTTCGCGTAGGTATTATTCTGTTTCAAAATGCTATCGTCTCTCAATCACTGTTCGAGTATTTATCAAAAATCCCCTTTGTTGATGTCGATTTGATTACCTCATCTGCAAAAAAGGATTATGATTTCTACATAGCCACCTCTCCTCTCCTGCTGCCAAAAAGCGTAAGAAGGAAGGGAAACTTTAAATTAATTACATTGACTGAGATGGAAAATTACCAAAAAATTCTTTTTTCTACCCTACAGGAAAAGTATACAGAAAAAACCAATAAATTTATTGCCGGCTGAGTAAATTATAGGGAAACTTAAACAAACCGTTTCTTGTTCTTTCATTATCCCAAAATCACCAGCAACAATACTTTAAAAGTAAAGATAGTGAGTGGGACAATAGTCAGAAGAAAATCTGATTATTGTCCTACTTTTTTGATTTTAGGGTACACAAAAAGCACGCAACCGTGTAAGATTAAAGTGACTAAACCAAATCAAAAGGAGCGTGCTTTTATG
>NZ_JBXPBP010000031.1:0-4119 GCF_056924295.1 Enterococcus sp. LJL128
CGATAAGATGTCAACTCTTTTTTTGAAAAAGTTTTAAGTTGATAGAACTCGGCAATCCGTTGTTGTGTTTCATAACAACTGTTTCAGTTTATCAGCTTCTTTGTTATTTGTCAATAACTTTTTTACTGATTCAACAAGTTTTTTCTTCTCTCTGGATGTTATTCTATCCAGCTGTCTGAAAGTCATTGTCTCGTCTTGCGACATGTAATAATATATCAAGTTTCAACGCTTAGGTCAATCAAAATATTGCATTTTTTTCAACTTTTTTTCATTACCGACCATTCACTGCTATTACCTTGTTAATCGTTCGCTTTGCCACCGTTTTCTATTTAGTGTTTCTTAATTTTTGGTAATGTAATTAAAATTTCTGTAATATATACGAGTTTTTATCCCTTTCTGCTTTTTTTTGATAGAATATGAGTGATGATATTAATGATTTGGAGGAGTATAACTATATGAAGATTTTAGTAGCAGATGACGACAAGGAGATTGTAGAGCTTCTAAGCATCTACATTCACAACGAAGGATATGAGGTAGTCAAGGCATATGATGGAAAGGAAGCCTTATCTAAGATAAGAACAATTCCTGATATTGATTTACTGGTGCTGGATATTATGATGCCCGTTATGGACGGCATGCAGGTTGTAAAAGAATTGCGTAAGGAGTCTCAAGTACCAATTATTATGCTGACTGCAAAAACAACAGATATGGATAAAATTAAAGGTTTAGTTGCCGGTGCGGATGATTATGTTACAAAACCGTTTAATCCATTAGAAGTGATGGCACGAGTTAAATCAATTTTGCGGCGCAGTCAGATGCAAGTGAAGCTTAACGAACCTGACGTATTGGAAATTGGCTCACTGATTATTAATAAAGATTCTCATGAGGTTAAAACAATTGACGACAAAGAAATACAATTAACTGCGCTGGAGTTCGGTATCCTCTATTTATTAGCCAGCCATCCAAACCGAGTATTTAATGCCGACGAAATTTTTGAGCGTGTTTGGCAGCAGGAAAGTGTTGTCTCCGCCAAAACGGTTATGGTTCATGTCAGCCATTTGCGCGATAAGATAGAAGAAGCAACTGGTGGAGAAAAAGTGATTCAGACAGTTTGGGGTGTGGGGTACAAAATTGATGCCCGTTAACAATCAGCGGAAGGTGGAAAAACAGAAACGGATCGGCTTAACATCTAAAGAAGTAAGTGAGCTGCTGGCCGAAGGAATTTTAACAGTTATTCTTTTACTACTATTAAATGTGGCGATAATTGTTTTGCTTTATCAGTTTATCCAGACTTCCCCAACTTTAAGAAATGTGATATTCGGAACAAAAGGTGTTCTAGCTGATTATCTGGATACAGATGTTTTTTGGAGCTGGAGTAAATTTGTTATTCCAATTTTTCTAATTATTGATGGGTCTGTTTTATACTGGCGGTTAATTCGCCGCTATCGTCAGATGCAGCTGCGTCATATTATCAGTGAGCTTCATTATATAGCGGACGGAAATTATGATCATAGAATCCCCTTTGAATTAAGTGGTGATTTGGCGAAAGTCATTTCCAGCATCAACGGACTAGTTGATAGTACGGTAGCTGCTATTGAGGATGAACGGCGGATTGAAAACTCTAAAGATGAATTAATCACAAATGTCAGTCATGACATACGGACACCTTTGACATCCATCATTGGCTACTTGGGATTGATCGAGGATCGTCAATTTCATTCCCAAGAAGAGATTCTCAAGTATACTCATACTGCTTATGTAAAAGCGAAGCAAATGAAGCTTTTAGTAGATGACTTATTTGAATACACTAAGGTGAGACAGCCTGCTGTTCCTCTAAATGCCATCACCTTCGATATGGCTCAGCTTTTGGAACAGCTATCTGTCGATTTCGAACTGGAAGCAAACAAACGGGGCATGGACATCTCTGTTAAAGCTATTCCAGAAGCTATTCCTATGGAAGGCGACACAGAAAAACTAGTCAGGGTATTCAACAACCTTCTATCTAATGCCTTGAAATATGGAAAAGGCGGCAAACACATTTTAATAGAAGCAACAAAAGTCGGAACCGAGGTGGTTGTGGCTGTCCGTAACGACGGTTCTCAAATTCCGCAAAAATCGTTAGATCAGCTTTTTGACCGTTTTTACAGAGTAGAGGAATCACGCTCTCAAGAAACAGGTGGGACTGGTTTAGGATTGGCTATCGCTCAAAGTATCGTTGCCTTACACGGGGGATACATCTATGCTAAGTCAGATACGGATTGGACTTCCTTTATTATCCATCTGCCTATTCAAAGAAATGCAGCTCCTGTTAATCAACGAGTTTCTGACCACCATTGACATCTTGCATAAAATTTTGTATGCTAATTGCAAACGTTGAGAAATAGTATTTATAGCACTGAATTTCAGAGAGCCTGTAGTGGTGGAAGCAGGTATTCATCTATAAAGAATCCGTCTCTAACTTATGTGTCTGGTGAAATAAATCAGACCGGTAGCAGCCGTTATCTGTTAATCAAGTGCAGCCATCTGGCTGAACTTGGGTGGCAACGCGAGATTTCAGTCATTTCGTCCCAAGATATTTTTTGTGGACGGAGTGGCTTTTTTTGTTGGCATGTGATTTCAGAAAGCACTTGTTTGGCAGCAGCGGCAGCTAGAAGTTGTTTTGGTTTACTATTTACTTAAATACTGGAGGGAACTATATGTTAGATGTAAAAATGATTCGTCAAAATTTTGCAGAAGTACAGCAAAAATTGAAAACCCGCGGGGTTAAGGAAGAGGTTTTAACTGAGTTTTTGCGTTTAGATGAAAGCCGCAGAGCGCTTTTGGTAAAAACCGAGGAGTTAAAGAAATATCGAAATGATGTTTCAGCAGAAATTGCTCTTTTGAAAAGAAACAAAGAGGACGCTGCTGCTAAAATCAGTGAAATGAAAGAAGTAGGCGGAAAAATCAAAGCCTTAGATACAGAAATTGCTGCTATAGATGAAAAGCTGAACGCTATTACTTCTACCTTACCTAACCTGCCCCATGCTTCTGTTCCAATCGGTGAAGGCGAAGACGAGAATGTTGAAATCCGAAAATGGAGTACGCCACGCAGCTTTGATTTTGAACCGAAGCCTCACTGGGAAGTAGCCGAACGCTTGGGAATTCTTGATTTTGAACGGGGAGCAAAGGTCACTGGCAGCCGATTTGTTTACTATAAAGGACTGGGTGCACGTTTAGAACGGGCTTTGTATAACTTCATGCTGGATTTGCATGTCTATGATCATGGCTACACAGAAGTTATTCCGCCATATATCGTTAACAGTAACTCTATGTTTGGAACAGGTCAGTTCCCCAAATTTAAAGAAGACGGTTTTCAACTGGAAGGAACTGACTTTACACTGATTCCAACTGCTGAAGTCCCTTTAACAAACTACTATAACAATGAGATTCTAGATGGAAAGGAATTACCGATTTACTTTACCGCACTAAGTCCTTCTTTCCGTTCTGAAGCGGGAAGTGCTGGTCGTGATACTCGCGGCTTGATTCGTCTGCATCAATTCAACAAAGTTGAGATGGTTAAATTCAGCAAGCCTGAAACCTCTTATGAAGAATTAGAAAAAATGACTGCAAATGCTGAAGAGATTTTACAGAAATTGAATCTGCCGTATCGTGTTATGGCTCTATCTACTGGTGATATGGGCTTCTCTGCTGCCAAAACCTATGACTTGGAAGTTTGGATTCCTGCTCAGGATGTCTACCGGGAAATCAGCTCATGCTCAAACTGCGAAGATTTCCAGGCGCGCAGAGCAATGATTCGTTACCGTGACGACGAAGAAAAAGTCAACTATCTACACACCTTAAACGGCTCTGGTTTAGCGGTTGGGCGAACTGTGGCTGCCATTCTTGAAAATTATCAGAATGGGGATGGAACAGTCACTGTACCTGAGGTTCTGATTCCTTATATGGGCGGTCTTAAAATAATTGAGTAAATAATACATCTTTTTAAGAGGGAGTGGGACATAATCCACTCTCAAAAAGAAAACAAGCTCGATTTTGATGATGAATGTCAAAATCGGGCTTGTTTTTTCTTCTTCCCTTCTCTTTCTCTCCATATATTTTCCTAATTTTCTTAGATTTAGT
>NZ_JBXPBP010000032.1:0-3389 GCF_056924295.1 Enterococcus sp. LJL128
CTTGTTAAAAATGTTTGTTGTTTTGAATTAATCAAAACGCCCTACACATTTGGTTTGTCTTACTTTGTTCAGTTTTCAAAGGTCTACATCATTGCCTCGCAGCAACTTTTATATCTTATCAAATCTCCGATAAGATGTCAACTCTTTTTTTGAAAAAGTTTTAAGTTGGTGGAACTCGGCAATCCGTTGTTGTGTTTCATAACAACTGTTTTAGTTTATCAGCTTCTTTGTTATTTGTCAACAACTTTTTTGCTGATTCAACAAGTTTTTTCTTCTCTCTGGATGTTATTCTATCCAGCTGACTGAAAGTCATTGTCTCGTCTTGCGACATGTAATAATATATCAAGTTTCCTTGCGCAGGTCAACTGTTTTTTTCTATTTTTTTCATAATACTTTTTCACTCACCAATAAAGCATCTAAAAAGCTCGAAACTACCGCCATTTTCAAGCTGAACCGTTCCAGCATTTTTAAATCCCTGTTCTTGATAAAAACTCACAAGCTTATCATTTGAAGCAATACAATCTAACCTTAGTTCTGCTGCTGTATTTTGGAAATGCGCTTTGATAACTTTCATCATCTGACTCCCGTATGCTTTTCCTCTGTAGTTTGGATGAACTATCAAACGATGAATATAGTATGCATCTTGACTTAAGCCGATAGTCGACCATAACTCACAATCCCATTTTGTTGGCAGATTCCAGACAGCAGCCATCCCAACAACTTCATCATTTTGATTAAACAGATACACGTCTCCTCGTTCTACAGCTTCTGTCAGATTATGCTTATCTGTTCCTGCCAAAACATCGGACCATTGACTGCTTCCTTTGCTTCTTAACCAGACTGCTGTCTCTTTTAGCATTTCCATTACTGTTTTTGTATCTTGCAAACCTGCTTTTCGAATATTCATTACCATTCTTAACCTCCATTTTTTAGGTTTAAAAAAAGAAGCGGTTTTCCGCTTCCTTCATTCACTTCTATACTATTACTTAAAAATCAGAACATCGGGACACCGGCCATGTCATAAGCCGATAATAAATCCTTCAGCTTTGCGGGACTTTCCCACATGTATGTATCGCTTCCCAATTTCGCAGATTCTCCTTCCTCCATTTCAAAGACAAACAGAGGCAAATCTTCTTTCTCATTATGTGCATTTGTTAATTCAACCAAACTGATTGAAGTCACATCTAACTGAATACTATCCTTGAAAAGCTGTAAAATACTGGCCAGCCCTGTCATCTCTTCGGAAACTTCTGCTGTGATAAACTCTGCTTCATCTTTCGTTGGATGAATGAGAAACTTTTTTGTTCCATCATGCAGATTCAACATAATCGTGCCGGCTACTCTTTTGTTAGACAAAACTTCCACCTCAATTGATTTTTGTTTTCATAAATATAGGAAAATTGTAACACATTTTCAGAAAAAAAACAGAATTATTTCGTAAGAAGTTCATCCATTGCAGCATCAATCCACTGAGGTAATTTCTTTTCTAAAGTAGCAAATCCAATTTTCTTATTTTTATTAGTAAAGTATTTTTTTCTTCTGTAACGCGCCTGTTGAACACTATCATTTTGTGTTCTTAGTGATAAGCTTATTTTTTTTGAATACTCATCAATGTCTATTACCTGTACATTAATCTCATCACCTATATTCAGTACACTATGAATATTCTTCGTGTAACCTACCTGGATTTCAGAAACATGAATCAGCCCTTGGGTTTCATCATCCAGTGAAACAAATGCCCCATACGGTTGCAATCCTGTAACTGTCCCATTTAAAACCATTCCTATTTTATATTGCATTCGTATCCCTCTCTTCTGCTCTTCACAGTCACTATCTCTTAAATAATATCATGTTCCCTAAATTCTGAATAGATTTTTACCTGCTATTTTTATTCTTTTTCATTTATCTTTTACCTGTTCTATTCTATACTTCAATTATAAATGTCTGATTTAAACTATATATAGAGGGGAAAAGAATATGACAGATTTTAACCATGTATACAACCGTAAGGGAACCAATTCTGTGAAGTGGGATGCTATCGACAATATGTACCACCAAGAAGATCTCTTGCCTTTATGGGTCGCGGATATGGATTTCCGGGTTCATCAGCCAATCTTGGACGCTATGAGTGCTTGTATAGAACAAGGAATCCTTGGTTATACAGTAACTCCAGATAGCCTATATGAATCCATTCAGCAATGGCAGCAAAAAAGAAACCATTATATAGTAGAAAAAGAAGCAATTTTATTTAATAGCGGCGTTGTTCCTAGTGTTGCATTAGCGATTCAAGCGTTTACTGAACCAGAGGATGGCATTCTTATCAACGATCCAGTGTACCATCCATTTGCACAAGTTATCAAAGCGAATGGCAGAAAAGTAGTCCGCAGCTCTTTATATGAAAAAGATGGAATTTTTAGAATAGATTTTAACGATATGGAGCAGCAACTTAAAGAGCAGAATGTTAAAGTCTTCATTCTATGCAATCCCCATAATCCAGGCGGACGTGTCTGGACTAAACAAGAATTAAAACAGGTCGGTGAGCTTTGCAGAAAATATGGTGTTTTAGTTATTAGTGACGAAATTCATCAAGATTTAATTTTTTCACCTGCTGAGTTTACGACTTTTAATAACGTAGATGAGTCGTTTAAAGACTTTTCAATCATTTTAACCGCCGCAACAAAAACCTTTAATTTGGCTGGAATTAAAAACTCAATGATTTTTATTCATGATTCAAAACTCCGAAAAACATTTGCTGACATTCAAACGCTAAACCAGCAAAGTGAAATCAACACCATTGGGTTAGTTGGTACCGAGGCTGCTTATCGTCATGGAGAGCCTTGGCTGGAAGAACTTTTACTTTATCTACAGAAAAATTTCCAAACGATTCAGAAATTTTTAACTACCGAAATGCCTAAGGTAACAATGATGGAACCGGAAGGAACCTATTTGGTCTGGCTGGATTTCTCTGCTTATGGTTTATCCGACAAACAGTTGGAAAAATTGTTAGTTGAAGAAGGTAAAGTCATTCTCAATACTGGCATATCCTTTGGTCCCCAAGGAAGTCAGCATATGCGGCTAAATGCAGCTTGTCCTCAAGAGACACTCATAGAAGGTCTTAAACGAATAAAAAAAGCACTGACCAATAGTTGATTGATACTTATTCCTTTATCAATAAAAGAGGGAGTGGGACATAATCCACTCTCAAAAAGAAAACAAGCCTGATTTTGATGATGAATGTCAAAATCGGGCTTGTTTTTTCTTTTTCCCTTCTCTTTCTCTCCATATATTTTCCTAATTTTCTTAGATTTAGTGCCATGAGAGCCAAACCAACATCAATCTTCGCTCCTTGTTTTCCACGTAAATGGAAACGATGGAACGCCAAATGAGCC
>NZ_JBXPBP010000033.1:0-3119 GCF_056924295.1 Enterococcus sp. LJL128
ATTTGTTCATTGAAAACTGGATAGAAAGAAAATCAACAACACAAACAAACCGAGAACACCGCGTTGAAGAGTTTTTTAAAATTGTTCGATAGCTTATTTTTTCTTGATGACGTTCCTATCGCTAGGAAAACGAGTCAAAACCCAACCGTAAGGTTGATAAGGTTAAGTGAATAAGGGCGCACGGTGGATGCCTTGGCACTAGGAGCCGATGAAGGACGGGACTAACTCCGATATGCTTTGGGGAGCTGTAAGTAAGCTATGATCCAGAGATTTCCGAATGGGGAAACCCAGCATCTTTTATAGGATGTTACTTTTCAGTGAATACATAGCTGATTAGAGGTAGACGCAGAGAACTGAAACATCTAAGTACCTGCAGGAAGAGAAAGAAAATTCGATTCCCTGAGTAGCGGCGAGCGAAACGGGAAGAGCCCAAACCAACAAGCTTGCTTGTTGGGGTTGTAGGACTCCAATATGGTAGTCTGTCAGGATAGTCGAAGAACCTGGAAAGGTTCGCCGAAGAGGGTGAAAGTCCCGTAGACGAAATTTTGGCAACACCTAGGAGGATCCTGAGTACGGCGGAACACGTGAAATTCCGTCGGAATCCGCGGGGACCATCCCGCAAGGCTAAATACTCCCTAGTGACCGATAGTGAACCAGTACCGTGAGGGAAAGGTGAAAAGCACCCCGGAAGGGGAGTGAAATAGATCCTGAAACCGTGTGCCTACAACAAGTCAAAGCCCGTTAATGGGTGATGGCGTGCCTTTTGTAGAATGAACCGGCGAGTTACGATTACATGCGAGGTTAAGTTGAAGAGACGGAGCCGCAGCGAAAGCGAGTCTGAATAGGGCGATAGAGTATGTGGTCGTAGACCCGAAACCATGTGATCTACCCATGTCCAGGTTGAAGGTGCGGTAAAACGCACTGGAGGACCGAACCCACGTACGTTGAAAAGTGCGGGGATGAGGTGTGGGTAGCGGAGAAATTCCAAACGAACTTGGAGATAGCTGGTTCTCTCCGAAATAGCTTTAGGGCTAGCCTCGGAATTGAGAATGATGGAGGTAGAGCACTGTTTGGACTAGGGGCCCATCTCGGGTTACCGAATTCAGATAAACTCCGAATGCCATTCATTTATATCCGGGAGTCAGACTGCGAGTGATAAGATCCGTAGTCGAAAGGGAAACAGCCCAGACCACCAGCTAAGGTCCCAAAATAACTATTAAGTGGAAAAGGATGTGGGGTTGCACAGACAACTAGGATGTTGGCTTAGAAGCAGCCACCATTTAAAGAGTGCGTAATAGCTCACTAGTCGAGTGACCCTGCGCCGAAAATGTACCGGGGCTAAATAGTTTACCGAAGCTGTGGATGACACCTTTGGTGTCATGGTAGGAGAGCGTTCTAAGGGCGTTGAAGGTCGATCGTGAGGACGGCTGGAGCGCTTAGAAGTGAGAATGCCGGTATGAGTAGCGAAAGACGGGTGAGAATCCCGTCCACCGTATGACTAAGGTTTCCTGGGGAAGGCTCGTCCGCCCAGGGTTAGTCGGGACCTAAGCCGAGGCCGAAAGGCGTAGGCGATGGACAACAGGTTGATATTCCTGTACCAGTTGTTTTTGTTTGAGCAATGGAGGGACGCAGTAGGCTAAGGAAATGTGCGATTGGAAGAGCACGTCCAAGCAATGAGTCTTGAGGTGAGTCAAATGCTTACTTCTTTAAGGACAAGTTGTGATGGGGAGGGAAATAATAGTACCGAAGTTCCTGATGTCACACTGCCAAGAAAAGCTTCTAGTGAGAAAACAACTGCCCGTACCGTAAACCGACACAGGTAGTCGAGGAGAGTATCCTAAGGTGAGCGAGCGAACTCTCGTTAAGGAACTCGGCAAAATGACCCCGTAACTTCGGGAGAAGGGGTGCTGACTTCGGTCAGCCGCAGTGAATAGGCCCAAGCGACTGTTTATCAAAAACACAGGTCTCTGCAAAATCGTAAGATGAAGTATAGGGGCTGACGCCTGCCCGGTGCTGGAAGGTTAAGAGGATGGGTTAGCTTCGGCGAAGCTCAGAATTGAAGCCCCAGTAAACGGCGGCCGTAACTATAACGGTCCTAAGGTAGCGAAATTCCTTGTCGGGTAAGTTCCGACCCGCACGAAAGGCGTAACGATTTGGGCACTGTCTCAACGAGAGACTCGGTGAAATTTTAGTACCTGTGAAGATGCAGGTTACCCGCGACAGGACGGAAAGACCCCATGGAGCTTTACTGCAATTTGATATTGAGTGTTTGTACCACATGTACAGGATAGGTAGGAGCCGAAGAAATCGGGACGCTAGTTTCGATGGAGGCGCTGGTGGGATACTACCCTTGTGTTATGAACCCTCTAACCCGCACCCCTAATCGGGGTGGGAGACAGTGTCAGATGGGCAGTTTGACTGGGGCGGTCGCCTCCTAAAAGGTAACGGAGGCGCCCAAAGGTTCCCTCAGAATGGTTGGAAATCATTCGCAGAGTGTAAAGGCAGAAGGGAGCTTGACTGCGAGACCTACAAGTCGAGCAGGGACGAAAGTCGGGCTTAGTGATCCGGTGGTTCCGCATGGAAGGGCCATCGCTCAACGGATAAAAGCTACCCTGGGGATAACAGGCTTATCTCCCCCAAGAGTCCACATCGACGGGGAGGTTTGGCACCTCGATGTCGGCTCGTCGCATCCTGGGGCTGTAGTCGGTCCCAAGGGTTGGGCTGTTCGCCCATTAAAGCGGCACGCGAGCTGGGTTCAGAACGTCGTGAGACAGTTCGGTCCCTATCCGTCGCGGGCGTTGGAAATTTGAGAGGAGCTGTCCTTAGTACGAGAGGACCGGGATGGACTTACCGCTGGTGTACCAGTTGTGCCGCCAGGCGCATCGCTGGGTAGCTATGTAGGGAAGGGATAAACGCTGAAAGCATCTAAGTGTGAAGCCCACCTCAAGATGAGATTTCCCATTTCTTTAAGAAAGTAAGACCCCTGAGAGATGATCAGGTAGATAGGTTGGAAGTGGAAGGCCAGTGATGGTTGGAGCGGACCAATACTAATCGGTCGAGGACTTAACCAAAGAATTGGAAGAGTAAGAAAATGTTTTTCGGAATGACTGTGTTGAAGA
>NZ_JBXPBP010000034.1:0-2794 GCF_056924295.1 Enterococcus sp. LJL128
ACATAGAGCCAAAATACTCTACCACTACTGTAATAGATATTGTCACAAATTACATTAAGAATTATAATACCCATAGAATTCAACGGAAGTTGGGTTATCTATCACCGATAGCCTATCGAAAACAGACTGTTTAATCGCCTCTCTTTTGCCCTCTCACTTTTGGGGGTCAGTGCCAAATCATCCCGACCTTGTTTTGTTTTAATAAAAATATTTATTGACTGAAAAACCATTCCTTATTATTTCAAATTTCTATCATTTCAAATTTTTTTGAAAAACTAATGTAATAAAATAACTAGTAATATATAATGAATATACATTTTAGTTAAAGGAGTTTGTTAAATGAAAAAAAGAAAAAGGTTTTTTAGTTGTTTAGGGGGGCTATTGCTGGCATCAAGTTTGATGATTGGCACGGAGGCTCAGGCTGTTTCTGTTGCAAATGAAAGACAAACAATTGAGCAGCCGAATGGATCGAGGTTTGAGGTAACGATTAGAGGAGATGAGTTTAATAGTTACTATCTTACTGACGATGGAGCAATCGTCAAGAGAGGGTCGGATAATTATTGGTATTATGAAACAACTGACTCTTATAATAAAGGAGCATCAAGCTTATTTAAATATGGTATCGATAATCGCCCAATGAATGCATTGACAGAAGCTGAAATTGTAGAAAGCAGCGTTCAAAGTCAGGACTTTTTATCAGATACAACAAGTAAACTGCGCTCTCAGATGAAGTGGAGTAAAGATCAGAATCTATTGGTGATTCTTGTAGAGTTTGATGATGTGTCTCTTTCCACAACTGAAGCAGAATGGGAAAATAAAATCTTTAGTGAATCAGGGAAATCAATGCGTACCTATTATCAAGAACAGACGGAAGGGCAAATTGATATTAAACCAGCTATAGATAGCTATGGGGCGAATGACGGGATTGTAAAAGTTAAATTGAATCGTAAGCACCCAAATACAGGGATAAATATCAGTGCAACTTTAAGTAGAGAAATAATGAAGGAAGCACTAGAAAAAGCAGATGAGTATGTAGATTTTGCCCAGTATGACACTAGGAACCGTGAAAAACCAAATTATCTAGAACAAGATGAGCTTCATGTAATGACTATTTATGCTGGTTATGAAGCTTCCAAACAGACCAATATGACTATACCAGGTGTTCGAGGACATAAATATCAATTTTATTACCTGCCTAAACTTGATGGAAAGGAAATAAAGTATTATACCACCTTTGGCGAAAAAATGGATTTTGGCGGCAGCAACAATAATAAAATTGCTTCAATTGGAGTAATTGCTCATGAATTTGGGCATGATTTAGGGTTGCCGGATTTGTATAATACAACAGGGTCTGGTAAAGGGCTAGGAGCAACCTCGTTAATGGCCGGTGGAAGTTGGAATGCTGAGCGTGGAGAGGTCTCTGGAACAACACCAGCTGGACTGGATGCTTATTCTAAAGAACAACTGGGAATGCCGGTTCAGGTTGTGGATTTAGATGAAAATCCAGAGGGTATTTATGAGCTGCGGACACTTTTAAATAAAGTGGACAATCCCAATATTTTGAGAGTGAATACAGAGAATTCTTGGGAGTATTTTCTGATTGAAAATAGACAGTTTGAAGGCTTTGATAAGGGGTATCAATCTATGTTCTTTCACTCTGGCGGCATTGCTGTTTACCGTGTAGATAAACGATATGGACAAAACGTTAGTGTTGGTGAGCAGCTGGTAACACTGCTTGAGGCAGAACAAAATATTACGGGTGCTTCTAAGATGGATGCAAACAATCCCTGGTATGGGGATCCATTTTATTACATTGGAACAGGAATCCATAAAAAAACGCAAGCAAACTCGGTTACAAAAACAACCAATCCTTCAACGAAGCTTTCTAATGGAAACTATGGTGAGTTTTCAATCGAGGTATTGGATGCGCCAGCAACTTCAATGAAGGTTAAAATTAGTAAGCATCGTCCTGTTGAAAGTGTTTCTTTTGATTTTTCAGAAAAAACCATTGAAGCAGGAGAGTCTTTTGAAGCCAATCCATCAATCATTCCAGAGAATGCATCAAACAAAAACTTGAAATGGGAAAGTGCAGATGAGACAATTGCAGTTGTTGATAAAGAGGGAAAAGTTACTGGAGTAAAGGCAGGACAGACAACGATTACTGTGAAAAGTGAAGATGGTGGAAAAGAAGCTTCTTTTATATTGACAGTGACAAGAATCCCTGTAGTTTTAGAAGATATTATTGTAAATGAAAATGTTTTATTTGTTGATGTAAATGAGACGAAGCAAGCACCAATTACCTTACAGCCGGAAAATGCTTATTTAGATGAACTGGTTTGGACAATTCAGGATCAAAAATTGGCCAAGGTTGATAGAAATGGAAAAATCACTGGACTTGAAAAAGGAAAGACAACGCTCAAGATTACTAGTAAAGACAAGAAAATTGTTAAAGAAATCACTTTATTGATAGGTGACGATCATGGGAATACCACTGATACAGCAACCAAAATCAATTTAAATGAAACGATAAAAGCACGTATTGATTATACTTTCGATGATGATGTTTTCGAAATTTCAGAGGCGGAGAAGCTAAACGCAGTAATTATAGAATCGCCGACAGGTACACCTTGGAGTGTGCTGCCAACAGTAAATGGTGTGCAGACAAGCGACTGGTTCAAGCATTTCCAGTATGAAGGGAAATATTACTCTGTTATTAGTAAAATTAATAATAATCGCTATATACCAATGGATAAAGTTCGTTTTGTGATGGATTATAATGTGTTAAAACGTCAGA
>NZ_JBXPBP010000035.1:0-2417 GCF_056924295.1 Enterococcus sp. LJL128
AGAGTAAACCTCTCAAAACTGAACAAAGTAAGAACAAACCGTGTAGGTCTCCGTAATATTCCTTAGAAAGGAGGTGATCCAGCCGCACCTTCCGATACGGCTACCTTGTTACGACTTCACCCCAATCATCTATCCCACCTTAGGCGGCTGGCTCCAAAAGGTTACCTCACCGACTTCGGGTGTTACAAACTCTCGTGGTGTGACGGGCGGTGTGTACAAGGCCCGGGAACGTATTCACCGCGGCGTGCTGATCCGCGATTACTAGCGATTCCGGCTTCATGCAGGCGAGTTGCAGCCTGCAATCCGAACTGAGAGAAGCTTTAAGAGATTTGCATACCCTCGCGGGTTAGCGACTCGTTGTACTTCCCATTGTAGCACGTGTGTAGCCCAGGTCATAAGGGGCATGATGATTTGACGTCATCCCCACCTTCCTCCGGTTTGTCACCGGCAGTCTCGCTAGAGTGCCCAACTGAATGATGGCAACTAACAATAAGGGTTGCGCTCGTTGCGGGACTTAACCCAACATCTCACGACACGAGCTGACGACAACCATGCACCACCTGTCACTTTGTCCCCGAAGGGAAAGCTCTATCTCTAGAGTGGTCAAAGGATGTCAAGACCTGGTAAGGTTCTTCGCGTTGCTTCGAATTAAACCACATGCTCCACCGCTTGTGCGGGCCCCCGTCAATTCCTTTGAGTTTCAACCTTGCGGTCGTACTCCCCAGGCGGAGTGCTTAATGCGTTTGCTGCAGCACTGAAGGGCGGAAACCCTCCAACACTTAGCACTCATCGTTTACGGCGTGGACTACCAGGGTATCTAATCCTGTTTGCTCCCCACGCTTTCGAGCCTCAGCGTCAGTTACAGACCAGAGAGCCGCCTTCGCCACTGGTGTTCCTCCATATATCTACGCATTTCACCGCTACACATGGAATTCCACTCTCCTCTTCTGCACTCAAGTCTCCCAGTTTCCAATGACCCTCCCCGGTTGAGCCGGGGGCTTTCACATCAGACTTAAGAAACCGCCTGCGCTCGCTTTACGCCCAATAAATCCGGACAACGCTTGCCACCTACGTATTACCGCGGCTGCTGGCACGTAGTTAGCCGTGGCTTTCTGGTTAGATACCGTCAAGGCGGGAGCAGTTACTCTCCCGCTTGTTCTTCTCTAACAACAGAGTTTTACGATCCGAAAACCTTCTTCACTCACGCGGCGTTGCTCGGTCAGACTTTCGTCCATTGCCGAAGATTCCCTACTGCTGCCTCCCGTAGGAGTCTGGGCCGTGTCTCAGTCCCAGTGTGGCCGATCACCCTCTCAGGTCGGCTATGCATCGTGGCCTGGTGAGCCGTTACCTCACCAACTAGCTAATGCACCGCGGGTCCATCCATCAGTGACACCCGAAAGCGTCTTTCAAATAAGAACCATGCGGTTCCTATTGTTATACGGTATTAGCACCTGTTTCCAAGTGTTATCCCCTTCTGATGGGCAGGTTACCCACGTGTTACTCACCCGTCCGCCACTCCTCTTTTCCAGTGAGTGCAAGCACTCGGCAGAAAAGAAGCGTTCGACTTGCATGTATTAGGCACGCCGCCAGCGTTCGTCCTGAGCCAGGATCAAACTCTCATAATAAAAGTTAGAACAATCTCGCGATTGTTAAGCTCAATTTGTTTGCTAGCATATTGCTTGCTTGTTAAAAATGTTTGTTGTTTTGAATTAATCAAAACGCCCTACACATTTGGTTTGTCTTACTTTGTTCAGTTTTCAAAGGTCTACATCATTGCCTCGCAGCAACTTTTATATCTTATCAAATCTCGGATAAGATGTCAACTCTTTTTTTGAAAAAGTTTTAAGTTGATGGAACTCGGCAATCCGTTGTTGTGTTTCATAACAACTGTTTCAGTTTATCAGCTTATTTGTTATTTGTCAATAACTTTTTTACTGATAAATCAACTTTCTACAGCCATCATTTTTTAACGCTTTGTTATCTTATCATGAAGATTCTGTTTTCGTCAAGATAAAACTAAAATCTTTTTTTATCTCTCAGAACATGTAATAATATATCAATTCTATTCTAAAAAAGCAACTATAATTTCACTTTTTCTTAGGCTTTTTTTAGATAGCGAACAAACTAAATAGATGAGATAAAAGCATTCGCTTTTTTATTCGTATTTTTTACATTTCGTGATTAATTATTCGGCGAACTTCGGAAAAATATTCTCTTTCCTGAATTATCTCATCTATTAATTCTTACAATTTTTATTCTAATTGAAACTCATTTGGTTTTCACTCCAATTAAAAATTAGGGAGTGGGACAATAGTCAGAAGAAAATCTGATTATTGTCCTACTTTTTTGATTTTAGGGTACACAAAAAGCACGCAACCGTGTAAGATTAAAGTGACTAAACCAAATCAAAAGGAGCG
>NZ_JBXPBP010000036.1:0-2411 GCF_056924295.1 Enterococcus sp. LJL128
AGTGCCAAAGGCTACTTTCCAGATCAGGCATTTCAGGGAACAAGGCATAAGAGTCATGTCACACTGGGGGATATTCTCGCAGGAGATACGACGTTAAACGATTATTTGAAAGATGAGTTTGCCCGAAAGAAAGACGAATGGGGCAATCTGACCTTTGAAGAATACCGGGCCGCAAACTTTGCGAAAGGCTCCTTCGATTACTCTTCCCACCACGATCAGATCAAGGGCTTTGTGGTAACGATTGCTGTCAATGGAGCCCTCCTCTTTTTCCAATCGAAGCTGCCGTTGGCCATTGCCAATACCCTGGATATGATAGGAACTGCCACTAATGCGACCGAGGCATGGACTGGAAAAGAGCTGATTACTGGACGGAAGCTATCCACAGGAGAGCGAATACTCAAAGCATCGTTTGCGGTCTTGGAAGGATTTATGTTAGGATATAACGGAGTTAAGACGGTTAAGGGCAAAGTAACTAAGGTACCGGAAGTAGATGGGGATGCAGGAAGTACGTATCATGGACAGACGGTGCCAGGTGAGAAAGCTAGTGGGTCTGAGACTATCAAGCAACCAAATGATTTTGCTACAGAACCGTTCTTACCAGAAGAGTATTATAAAAATAATTATTCTTCTATGGATGGTGTTCCGAACAGTAGAATGGAATATAATAGATTGGGTTCTAGTGGAAATGTAGAAAAATCCGTCATTATTTATGATAAACAGGGGAAACAGAGCATCAGAATAGATTATTCAGATCATGGAAATTCTTTACACCATACTAATCCACATATTCATGAGTTTGAATGGAATAATGGATATATAAATCCTAGTTCTAAGAAAAAATTCTTTTTAGATGAAAATGGGATTTTTCGTGAAGGGAAAATTGATAAAGCAACAAATAGTATAACATTTGATCTTGATAAATAAAAATGAATAGGAGAATTGCTATGGCGGAATTTATTGAAAATCTTATAGAGGTAATAAATGCAGATAAAATTTTAGATGAAATTAAATCTCAGGGCTCATATTCTTTTTCTAATATTATGAAAATTGAATTTTGTATTGAAGAAAATATTTTTAATGAAAGTCGATCAGTTCTATACTTAGATTTTAAAGTTTCATTCTCAAAATCTAAGAGTATTCTACTAGCTAAAATTAAATTTAACAACGTTAGTAATTTATGTTTGAATAAATTAGCAAATAATATAGACATCTCTGAGGGACTTTATATCCATGATATGAAAAATGAACCCATGGATTGGCCTAATGAAGAAAGATTTCATATTCATGATGATAGCGGTTATGGACAAAACGACGGATATATGTATATTGATTTCTACTGTGAAAGTATTGAAGCAATAGGGTTAGAAGAGTTTCCTTACGAAGACTTCTAATTTATTTATAGTATAATCCTTGTTAAAAAATATTTGAAATAGAAATAATTAAAAAATAAAAAAGGCACTTTACTATTCGATTGGAGTCGGATAGTAAAGCCTTGACTAGCAAGCGTAAACTCACTAATCAAGTTGCCAATAGTTAATAAAAGCTAACTGTATTTATTGTACAAATAATGAACAATCTATTTTCGTAATAAAATAATAGGGGCATTAGCAAATTACAAATGGAAAAAAGTATTAGTGTGACAGGCTAATACTCTTTTTTATACTTAAAGCCTCGTTCGCGGTACTGGAAGGGTTTATGTTAGGATATAAAGTTGGTAGTTATACACAGAAGAAGATTGAAGTCACTCAATTTGGTCAAGAAATTTTAACTAACAATCAAAAAGTAACTGATTTAGATATTGTAACTCCAAAGCACATAATTGAAGTTAAGAAATCTGCTTCGTCAATAAAAACTGATTAAATAGATAGGCTGATTGATTATAATAATCCCTAGTTTTTTAATTTTGAGTCAAAAAAATACTTGTATATTTTGATGAACCAATTCAGAATATCACTAATCCCAAAACCTTGGAAAAGATTGAGTATTTACGGAATTTGGAATCACAAAATAAGATAACAATAGTAAATTCACTAGATAATTTAGGAGAAGAGTTGAAATAAATGAGTATATCCTGTTCAATTTTATTAAAAGAAAATAGTTTTATAAATGCTACCGATTTGTATAATGTGATGGAAAAAATATCTAAAGAGAAAAAGTTCTTTTTTGCAAAGAATATGGTAGAAAGTGATAGTGAAAATCGTATCAAATTGATTAGAACAAACATCAGTGATAGACCTTTTCGGGATAGTGTATCTAGACAATTAAACGTGGATATATATGATGAACCTTATGAATTTAAAGAAATATCGTTTGACTGGTATGATAATAATATAGTTTTTTTTGAGGCAATAGTGATAGATTCAATTGATGGAAATGAAGATTTGTTATTCTACTTAACATTTGATTTTTTG
>NZ_JBXPBP010000037.1:0-1763 GCF_056924295.1 Enterococcus sp. LJL128
ACATCTTGATTCCTCCTTTTGGATTGGTTCGCCAAATTAATTCTAAAGGATTTCAAGGTGTCTTTTCTATTGTTTTGGAAAATAAAAAAGATATTGGTGGAATTCCACCAACATCAAAAAGTATAGAGCCCGGTTTTTTAAATACCGTAGGCTTTTTTGCTACTTTTTCATAATTAATTCATATTCTTTCTATATACTTTTACTGTAAGTAATTAAAGAGGTGAGTATTATTGAAAAGCCTTCACTATGCTTTTGCAGACTTGCATTATTATAAAAAGTCAACACTTTCAAGTATCGTTTACGGTTCGTTCTTTCTTGTATTTCTAACAGTACTACTAAATATGTTGGATATCAACAGAATCTGGACAAAGGAACTGCTCACTCTTTCACCTGATAAGGAGACAATTGCAGCTTCCTTAAACTGGAATACCATTTATCTACTGATTTACGTTATTGCAGCTCTTCTATACACAGCTGCTGCTGGAATTATGGCTTATCGTGAAATAGCACAACGGAAAGCAGTTATTCAAAAATGGCGCCTACTGGGTTTTTCTGATTTTTACATTATTAAGCAGTCACTACTCGAAACGATATTGGTTCTTATTAGCGTTTTACTGATAAGCAGTATGTTTTTGCTGGTTTTTCAAAATTCATATGAGTCCTTACTTTTGAAAATACATTCGCTTGTGGGAACGACAGATTTTCGTTTAAGTATTCATGCCTTACAGGATGTTGATAATGTTCCTGCAACTACCAGCAGCTCTATTTATGAATCTGTAGGTGTTTTCGCTGTTAATCACCACAGTCTGTCCTTAACGACAATCTTTAAACGGCTTTTGCAGAACACAGTTTTATTAACTCTAATCAGCAGTAACTGCGCTTTGATTTTTACAATTTTAGGTACGCGTCAATCAAAACTTTTTCTTAGGAAGTGATTATTTGGATACAGTAATTGATTATCGGGAAATCATTAGAAAAATGAACGACACTAGCGACTCAAAGCTTTTTGCTGTTCTAGAAAATGAACAGCAGCTGGAAGCAGAGTTACCCCACTTCATCCATTTTGCGCTATCACAGGAGCAGAACAAAAGCTTCGGACTGATCTTAGAAGAGTTTACCTTTCTTCCCTATTTATCCGTGATAGATAATTTGTTTGTCTGCAGTGCAACAAAGGAAAATGAACGTAAACGCATTTTACGGGAATGGTCAGCTATCTTTGATCTTCCCATGACAGTTTTCTCTTCTCCCTTTGAACAGCTTTCGCCTTTTGAACAGCTAAAGCTCCAGTTGATGCAGCTAATCTTATCAGAAAAGAAAACAATTATTTTAACAAATGATTTATCAGAGCTGAGCATTCATGAAAAACAGCAGCTGCTCCCATTACTAAAGACCCTGACAAAAAAAGCTTCTGTCAGCCTTTGGCTAATTACTAACGATGAAAAACTGGCAGCCAGCCCCTACATTGATGCTTCACCATCTATCAGTAGATCCTATACATAAGTCTAAGTCAGAAGCATTCTGTCCTTTAGGTTAAATTGAAGAAACTGAAAAAGGAGACTGGGACATAATCCACTCTCAAAAAGAAAACAAGCTCGATTTTGATGATGAATGTCAAAATCGGGCTTGTTTTTTCTTTTTCCCTTCTCTTTCTCTCCATATATTTTCCTAATTTTCTTAGATTTAGTGCCATGAGAGCCAAACCAACATCAATCTTCGCTCCTTGTTTTCCACGTAAATGGAAACGATGGAACGCCAAATGAGCC
>NZ_JBXPBP010000038.1:0-1140 GCF_056924295.1 Enterococcus sp. LJL128
GTCTGTTTTCGATAGGCTATCGGTGATAGATAACCCAACTTCCGTTGAATTCTATGGGTATTATAATTCTTAATGTAATTTGTGACAATATCTATTACAGTAGTGGTAGAGTATTTTGGCTCTATGTTTAGGTAGAATGTTTCACACTTTAACGAGGAATGAAAACATTCTATCGGGGCATTATCTGCTGGCATTCCCTTTCGGGACATGCTGCGGATGATGCCTTTTTCTTTGCACAGTTGATAGTAGGCATAGGAAGTATAGATTGATCCTTGATCACTGTGAAGGAGAACACCTTTTGGGAGTTCTAGCTGTTCTAAGGTTTCCACAGCTAAAGAAACGGTTTGTTTGTCACTAATTTTAAATGCGACAATTTCTCCATTGTATAAATCCATGATAGAAGATAAATAAAGCATTTTTTCTCCGTAAGGTAGATAAGTAACGTCTGTTACTAGCTTTTGATAAGGCTTGTCCGATTGAAACTGTCTCGCTAAATGATTCTTTGTACGATAGTGAGCTGTTCCTGGGCGTTGTGCTTTCTTTATCCGTACGCGGCAGTTCCAACGATTGGCTTGCATAATCCGCTGAATCTTTTTAGAATTAACGATTTCTTCTCTACGAATTAAGGCTGTGATTTTTCTATATCCGTAAGTATAATGATTCTTTTTACATAATTCTCCTACTTTTTTTTCAATAGGATCTGAACAAACTGCTTTTGCTTTCCAGCGATAGTAAGTTGATGGTGCGACAGTTAAGACCTTGCAGATATCCTTGATTTTATAGATGCTTTTTAGTTCTTCTACTAACTGGATAACTACTGACGCAACCACTTCCTTTCCAATTCTCTGTATTTTTTTAGCACATGAATTTCTAGTTCTTTTTGACGTAGTTGCTCCTTCAATTGCTCAATTTCACTTTTCTCTTCTTTAACAGGTTTTCCCATCGGACGATGAAATCGATGAATTTCTCCCTTTCTATACCAACCCCACCAGTTATCGATTTGTGTTTTACTTTTAACCCCTGTCAGCTCTAGTATCTCTTTTGTTGTCTTTCCTTCAATTTTCAATTCAATTACTTTCTCTTTGACTTCAAGAGAATACGCCATTTTTTTCTTCATCAAAAGCACCTCCGCTAAATTTA
>NZ_JBXPBP010000039.1:0-749 GCF_056924295.1 Enterococcus sp. LJL128
ATCGCTATGAAGCTGCTTTAGATGAAAAATCGAACGCCTTTTATCAAGCCCTTTATCAAGAAGAAATCTTACCTTGTCTGAAAGAAGAACAGCAATCCGACGGATTGACGAGCCATCAGCTGGAAGAAATCGCTCATCATTTAGAAGCGGAGTTACAGGAAACAGAAGAACAATTACAGGATGAAAAACAGAAAGACAAACAGAGCCAATTCAAGAGAAAACGAAGAACCTATAAAAAATATCTGCGAAAAGTTCAAGCAGACTACCTGCCAAGAAAACAAAAATATGAAGCGTATAACCGCCTTTTTCAAGAACGAAATAGCTTTTCTAAAACAGATACCGACGCCACATTTATGCGAATGAAAGACGATTACATGCGTAACGGACAGTTAAAACCAGGCTACAATTTACAAATCGCAACAGAAAATCAGTACGTCTTAGCGTATGATTTATTCCCAAATCCAACCGATACAAAAACCTTAAATCCGTTCTTAGATAGCTTTTTAGAGCAACACAAGGAATTACCCGAATATATTGTGGCGGATGCCGGTTATGGTAGTGAAGAAAATTATATGTATATCCACGATATATTAGACAAGACACCGTTGATTACCTATGGTGGCTATCATAAAGAAACCAAAAAGAAAAACAAAGACAATCCTTTTATCGTTGAAAACTGGCGCTATCTTGAAGAAGAAGATACCTATATTTGTCCTGCCCATCGGGCAGTTCCTTTCAAACAATACAGT